>CAMWVV010000029.1 GCA_947177755.1 uncultured Ruminococcus sp.
GACTGAAAGACGAAATCAAGGCGTACATGGAAAAGAATCAGACTACAGAGCTGACGGTGGATATTTTCACGGTTCACTGGACGGAAACAACGTCGGAACGCTTTGACAGCAGGGCTTTCAAAAATGACAATGAAGAACTTTATTCGGAGTACCTCAGAACAACTACAACAAAGCGTTTTTCAATCACATGAAAACACGGAATAATGCAGAAAAACGTAATAGACATCAGTCTAAAAAATGTAATAGACATCAGTTGAAAAAAGTTAAAATAGACATCAGTCTAAAAAATATAATAGACATGAGTTGAAAAAGTTTTCAGAATGCAGTATAATTGACATAAAGTTAATTGTACTGCATTTTTTATCAGGAGGAATTGCGTTGGATATTGAAAAAATTATCAGTTTTGAACATCTTTCAGGTGACCAAAGGGAACTTGCCGAAACCGTCGGACTTGAAGTTTATAAAATTTTAATAGAAAATTTCGGGGGTTGTCAACTTTACATTCCAAAATGGGAGACCGTTTTTAAAGAAGTCCGCAACAAAGAAATCCGGAAAAATTTCAATGGCTTCAATTATCGTGAACTCGCCAAAAAATACAATCTTTCCGAAAAAACCGTGCATAAAATTGTGTGCGAAAAATAGGAAACTTTCCTTGTAAATTTTCTTTGAATATTCCATTGTCAAGTGTTATACTGGTGCTGAAAAATATCAGTACGGCACTTTTTCAGGCGGTGAAATCATGGAAATGAACTACATAATTGAAATTTTACTGACGGCAGGAATCGGCGTTATTACGTTCTTTTTAAAGCGTACAATAGATGAATTAGACACGTGTAAAAAAAGTATTGCACAGATTAAGGAAGACTACATCACAAAAGAGGATTTTTTTCGTGAGCAGAACGAAAACCGTCGGAAATTAGACAGAATAATGGACATTTTACTTGAAGTCAAGGGGGAAATCGGAAATGGATAAAGAGACTTTAAACCGCAGAATTTCGGCAGGAAATTTCGTGGAAAACAACGGCTCTGTACTGCGTGCGGTCAATATTTTAAAGACAAAATTCAACCGCCTTAAAGACATAAAATATGCCCTTAATATCGAAAAAAACGACATCGAAAACAGTATAAATTATCTGCACGAGGCAGGTTATTTACATCTCAGAAATTCCGAAAATAGACAGCCGTCGAGTTTGTCTGATGACGATTTTGACGCACTTGAAGGCAAGCTGACCGCAAAAGGAATACAGCTTCTTGCAGGTGTAATTTCGGACGAGTGTGTGGAAATATGAAGAAGAAAAACCGCAAGCATTCAATAATTGACGGTCTGCCGTCAGACCTTCGTGAAGCCGTTGACGAGATGATTAAAACGGATTTCACGTATCACGAAATTGTCGAATATATCCGGAAAAACGGCGTTGAAATTTCGATAAGTTCCGTACAGCGTTACGCATCAAATCTGAATGCAACTCTTGAGTCGCTCAGGCTTGCACAGGAGAATTTCCGTGCAGTTATGGAGGAGACCGAAAAGTACAAAAATCTCGACGTTACTGACGGAATCCTGCGACTTCTCAGCAATCAGGTTTTTCAGGCAATCAATAATATTCCCGAAGAACAGGCACAGAATGTTGACTTTGAAACGCTTATGAAGAACGCAGTGGCACTCACAAGGGCGGTTGCTTACAAGAAGAAAATCGACATCGACAGCAAGGACATTCTTGAGAACGGTGCTGACCAGTTCCAGTCGTTGATTTTTGAGGCTATGGCGGACGAAGAACCGGAACTTTACAAGCGTGTGAAGAAGTTCATCAAGGAGAAACAGTCATGAAAATGTACGTTTTACAGGTTCGCTCCGGCTATGAAATCTCAGCCTGTCAAGAACTCAGAAAACAAGGATTTGACGCAGTTCTTCCAGTTCGGCAGGAGTTTATTAGACGTGGCGGAAAATGGAGTATTTATGAAAAAATAATTTTCACACAGTACGTTTTTATCAGGTTTGAACTCACAGAAGAAAGTTACTACAGAATCAGGAAAACCGACGGCGTTGTGCGGTTTTTAGGTTTTGAAAACAGCGTACTTCAGCCGCTCAGTCATGCGGAACAGAAGTATATTGAATGGCTCTGGAACGGCGGCAAGCCTGTTGAACCGTCAAAAATTTACGTCACTCCGAGCGGCGATAAACTTGTTATGTCGGGAATTTTAAGAAAATATTCGGGCGACGAAATTGAGTACAATTTACGCCAAAGAAAAGCAAATATTTTCATAGACATTGCCGGACGTAAACACAGAATCACACTTCCGGTAATCAGGATTTAAAACTTCATGTTTCAGAAGCAGGGTTGATTCGTTCCCCTGCCGATGAGCATGACTGCATAAGAAAAAACGGATTTTTAAGTTGCAAAAACCCGAATGGCAACGCACGCCCAAAAACATACCGTTTAAAAGCTGTTTACAGGCGTTTGTGGGCGTTTTAAAAAAATCAGCGGTCAAATTATACCACAAAAAATACAGAGCGAAAATCGGGCGTTTATACGCCTTATTTTTTATGCTCGAAAGGAGATGACGGATTGAGTATAAAAAAACAGAGTATAAAATCGCTTTCCGACGGAATTTCAAAGTTTGAAAACAATAAAAATATTGTGAAAAAGTCCGATTTTTCGGACTTTAAACAGTTCCTGAAAAATTATCTGAACGCTCCTGAACCGAAACAACGCAGAAAGTTAGCCGAAGAATTTCGGAAACGTCATCTTGAACTTTATGAATTTCTGAAAAATAATCAGGAACTTGTTTCGGCTGAAACTGAAATTTCAAAGACTGTAAACGCTGTTTTGTGCGGAGATACTGCAGTTTCGGAAGACGTGACATCAAAACTTTCCGATGTTTTCAGACAGTTGGGCGGTGAAGGTCTTGACGAATAAGTTTCCGTTGTCACAAAAATATATTGACTTTATAAATTCTGTCAGAAACGTTTCTGCTGACTTTCTCGAAGGCACGACAGCAAGCGGAAAAACCACTGTCGGTGCAGGAATAAAATTTATGAGAATGGTTTCGTCAAGTCCGAAAAAGCTTCACATAATCGCAAGTAAAACTACAGGTACGGCTGAAAAAAACATAATTCAGCAGGACAACGGCATTCTGGATATTCACAGAAATGCCCGATATTTCGGCAACGGCGACAAGGACAACAAACTTCCGCATATCAAGTTTGAGGGGAAAATTATTTATGTTCTGGGTTATGACAATAAGGACAAGTGGCGGAATGTTCTTGGTTCGCAGTTCGGGTGCGTGTACATCGACGAAATAAACACGGCAGATATTGATTTTGTGCGTGAAATTTCCACAAGAAACGACTATCTTATTGCCACCCTGAATCCTGATGACCCGTCATTGCCTGTATACAAGGAGTTTGTGAACCGTTCCCGACCGTACAAAAAATACACCGCTGATATTCCGAAAGAAATTATGGAGATGCTTAACGAAGAACCTGTAGCGGACTGGCGGTACTGGTTTTTTAATTTCCGTGATAATCTGTCACTTACACAAGCGGATATTGACAGGAAAATACGGTCTGCCCCGAAAGGTACAAAGTTGTACAAAAATAAGATTTTAGGATTGAGGGGACGTGCGACGGGGCTTGTTTTTGACTTAAAGAAAAGCAGCATAATTACCGAAAAACAGGCGGAAAAATATAATTTTGTGCTGTTTTCGTCCGCACTTGATACGGCATACTCACAATCATCGCCCGACACAATAGCGTTTACTTTTATCGGCATAACAAACGACAGAAAATGTATTGTTCTTGATGAGGAAGTCTATAACAACAGAAACCTGAAAATCCCCCTCACGCCGTCCGACATTCCTTACAGATTCACAGATTTTCTTGAAAGAAACCGCAGAAAATGGGGATTTGCCCGTGATGTGTACATTGACAGTGCAGACCAGGCAACGATTCTTGAGTGTCAGAAATTCAAACGACTTACAGGGTGTATCTATAATTTTATTCCCGCATTCAAGAAGACAAAAATTATTGACAGAATCCATTTGCAGAGTGCGTGGCTTTCGGCAGGTGATTTTCTGATTCTGGAACACTGCGGAAATTATATTGCGGAAATGAATATTTATTCATGGAAAGAAGACAGGTATGAACCTGAAGACTGTCACGACCACTGCATTAATTCCGTACAATATGCGTTTTTACCGTACAAAAACAGGATAGGAAGTGTGAAGTTTGAGATTTGATTTCAGAAAGAGGGTGAAAAAAGCGATTCAGAACTGGCTACAGATTGTTCCGGCAACAGAACAAAGCATTATTCTTACAGAACGCACGGGATTTATTACCGATGTTATCCGTTCACAGCTTTGGTACAGGGGTGACAGCAGTGAACTTTTTCAGTTTTTTCATCAGACTGACGGAGGTGCGGAATCGTTCTGGGGAAGCGTTCCCGCAAAAGAAAAAATCCGTAAGATTCACAGCGGACTACCCGCAATAATTGCCGATACTCTGACGTATATCGTGAAATCCGACCTTGACGCAGTTGAAACCGACCGTGCCGAATGGAAAGAAATTTCAAGGCAGACCGATTTTGAAAATCTTATAGGAAAAGCCGTCTGTGACACTCTTGTTGACGGTGACGGTGCATTTAAAATTTCGGTTGATACTGATGTTTCCGAATATCCGATAGTGGATTTTGTCGGTGCAGACAAAGTAAGATATGATTACAGGCGTGGCGTTCTGAATGAAATAATATTCACGACCGATTACAAGCCGAAATCGTCGGTTTACAGGCTTGAAGAACACTACGGGAAAGGCTATGTGAAAAGCATTCTCTACAACTCAGACGGCATTGAAGTAGGCTTTGAAACTGTTCCCGAACTTGTCGGAGTTATTCCCGAAGTACGTTTTGACGGCGATTATATAATGGCAGTGCCGTTAAAATTTTACACATCAAAAAAATATCAGAACAGGGGAAAATCCATTTTTGACGGCGGTAAATCGGACTGTTTTGACGCTCTTGATGAAGTTGTTTCGCAGTGGTGGGACGCTATCCGTGCAGGAAGAGTGCAGAAATATATTCCTGAATGTATGATACCAAGAAATTTTGCCGACGGTTCACTTAAACCGCTGAACAGCTTTGGCACGGAATTTATTACAGTCGAACAGCCTGTATCTGAAACTGCCGAACGTCCGAAAATTGAAGTAGTACAGCCTCAGATTGAATATGAAGCATTTGTGAATGCTTACACTAACTGTCTGCTTATGTGCTTACAGGGGCTTGTTTCTCCTGCAACGCTGGGAATAGATGTCGGAAAAATGCAGTCAGCCGATGCACAGCGAGAAAAAAAGGACGTGACGGGAAATACCCGAAATATAATCACGTCGGCACTGGAAACGGCAATTACGAAACTGGTTGAAACAATTCTTTATACATACGATAATATGCGGAAAATTCCTATCCGTGATTGCGGAGAAATTACGGTTTCTTTCGGAGAGTATGCAGCCCCCGATTTTGACAGCCGTGTTGAAACTATAGGCAAAGCCGGTACATATGGCATAATGTCCGTTGAAACACAGGTTGAAGAACTGTGGGGCAGTTCAAAGGACGACGAATGGAAAAAATCTGAAGTCCGTCGGATAATGTCGGAAAGGGGTTTGCTCGAAACAGGTGATTTGAATGCTGAATTACCGTGATATAGCGAGTATTTTTGAGGATATTGAAATCAGTCTTGTTTCCTCACTGAAAAGAAATATCAGCCGACACAGGCGTGAAGAAAATCAGTATGGGTTTGACTGGACAGCGTGGCAGGCGGAAAAACTTCGTAATATTGATAGATTCCGTCGGGAAAATGCACAGATTATGAATAATTATACAAATGTCATTGACAGTACAACCCGACAGCTTATGACAGCAGAATTTCAGCAGGGTGTCAACGGCATTGTTTCTCCGATAACGGACGAACCGCATTTTTTCGGTGTTGACCAGACCAAAGTAAACAGACTGACTGACGATATTGTGAATCTCGAAAAACACGCCGAAACCGCTGTTTTACGCACAATGGACGATGTTTACCGTCAGACTGTCAACAAGGTACAGCTTGCGATGGGTACAGGTTCAATGACGCTTCAGCAGGCAATTGATATGTCTGTAAAGGACTTTCTGAACAAGGGTATTAACTGCATTGTCTACCGTGACGGACGGCGTGTGAATATTGCCGATTATGTCCGCATGGCTCTCAGGACAACCGCTACACGTGCGAATTTACAGGGAATGTCTGCGAAAATCCGACAGCTCGGCTATGATACCATACTTGTAAGCAGTTACGGAATGTGTTCAGAAACGTGCCTGCCGTGGCAGGGACGACCATATATCGACGATGTTTTCAGTATGTGGGACGGCGAAATTCAGGAACGCACAAACGGCGAGTTATGGGGCAAATCCCACTATTGTCATAAGTGGTTTCCTCTGCTGTCGACGGCGATAAACAGCGGTCTTTTTCACCCTAACTGCCGTCATACTATGACCATGTGGCGTGACGGCGACCCGATTCCCGAACCACAGGACAACTCCGAAATACAACGGCGTTACAGGCTTGAACAGCACCAGCGACATCTTGAAAACAAAGTCCGCAGGGCTAAGCGGTTTGTCGAGGGACAGTCCGACCCCGATAATCTGAAAGAAGCAAGAAAACGCCTCCGTGAAGCTCAGAAAGAACTGCGTGAATTTATTGCCGAAACAAATCAGAATGAGGGCGAGACTGTTTTTAAACGTGACTATGGCAAAGAAAAAATTTATACTGCTTCTGTCAGTTCTCCGCTTGCACAGGATAATTCCATTAAGCAGACCGAACAGAATCGTGATTATTTTAACGAGCAGAATTATGACAAAATTTCATATTCTGATAGTTATTCAAACAGTGATTTTGCAAGTAAAATAAAAAATTCCTTGACAGGAAAAAAGTATCTGAATATTGTAAATGAATTTGCTGAAAGTTTACCAAATATTGAAAACAGAAAAGTTGCATCTATTTTAGAAAATGCTTATAAAAATGTGAATTTTGATAAATCTCTAAGAAAAAATAGTTATTTCAATAGTGACGAAAATAAAATATACATTGCCCAAAATGCTACACCATCTACTGTCGCTCATGAACTTTTTCACAAGGCTGACCATTATAATCATATAGTTGAAAGTGGCTTACTTGATAGCTGTATAAATACTGATTATGAAAATTTAAAAAATAAAGCTGAAAAAACTGGACTTTCCATTGAAGATATGTTATACTTAAATTATCCTGAAGCATTTGAAAGAAAAGGTAGAATGAAAATAGAATACAGAGGTTTTTCTGATATTATCAATGGCATGACTGATGGTGATGTAAAGCTTGGATATGGTCATGGTAAAGGTGGGTACTGGGATGATTCTTTAAATTTAAAAAGAGAAACATTTGCACAATATGGAAGATTTTATTA
The DNA here is from genome assembly GCA_947177755.1 of uncultured Ruminococcus sp. GTDB lineage: Bacteria > Bacillota > Clostridia > Oscillospirales > Ruminococcaceae > Ruminococcus. The sequence continues at coordinate 7,466 of CAMWVV010000029.1, forward strand.
TGATAATAATCCGGATGTTCTAAAATTAGTCAATGAAGTTCTGCCTGATACTTCAAAGCAAATGGACATGATAGTTAATCTGATAAGTAGATTTGGAGGATAATTTTATGTATTATGGTAAGATGACAAAAGAACTCAATAAATTATATTCAGAATATTTTAATATTTGGAAATGCGACCCTGATTTTTACGAAGACGCTGAATATGGTGAAGATGAATATGATGAATATGTAGAAGATATAAAGAAAGCTTTGGAAATGGGAGTGGAACTTCCAAATATTTATCCACACGATGACGAATATTAAAAATTAAAACGCTCGTTAAGGGGCGTTTTGATTATGCTTAAATAATGCTGAAAAAGACCGCATGGTCTTATTTTTATACCCAAAACCAAGAAAGCGAGGTAAAAAACATGACAGACGAAGAAAAGGAAAAGAAGAAAAATACGGAAGAAGGCGGTACTTCCGAAAGAAAAGCTGAAAACAAGCAGACACAGTCGTCAAAGGAAGAAAAAACGGAGAAGTCCGAAACGTCCGAAAATACGGACAAAACGGAAACTCCGCCCGATACTTCCGAATCGGAAGCACTCAAGGCTGAAAATGTCCGTCTGAAAGCACAGATTGAGGCGTACAAGACAGGATTCAGAAGCGATACACTTGAAGATGCTGTTTTGCTTGCGGAGAACATAGCAAAGCGTGACGGCGTGGAGATTTCGGAGGCTTTGCAGACGGTCGCCGAAAAGTATCCTGACTGGAAAAACACCGAAAATAACGGCGGTTTCAGGGTGGGTGCAGAACCTGCGGAGGAAAGCAACCCTAACGAAAGCAGACTTGATAATGCTTTCGGAATCAGAAAAAAGAAAGGACTGTAATTTATGCCGAATGTAATCAACTACGCAAGCCGTTTTGGCAATCAGCTGAGAGAACTTTACGGTCAGGAACTCACTTCCGACGCTCTCTATCACTCGAATAACGATATTCAGATTGTCAATGCCAAGGACATAAGAATCCCGACATTGTCCGTATCAGGTTACAAAGACCATTCAAGAAGTTCGATGAGTTTCAATGCAGGTACGTACACAAACAATTACGAAACCAAAACCCTCGACCACGACCGTGACATTGAATTTGCGATAGACCCTATGGATTTCGACGAAACTGATACTGTTTTATCGCTTGCAAATATACAGAGCCGTTTCGAGCATACTCAGGCAATTCCCGAACTTGACTGCTACACGTACAGCAAGCTTTACAGCGAGGCAAAGAGAGTGGGTGCGGAAATCAAAAACACCGCCCTTACAACCGCCAATGTTCTCGGAGACTTTGATAAGAGTGTTGAGACGTTGGAAGACAAAGGCGTACCGCTCGACAGGCTGATTATGTTCTGCACACCTCAGTACAGAACACTTTTGAAAAATGCGGAAGGTGTTCAGCGGACGCTTGATGTCAGGAAAGGCGGAGGCATTGACAGGCGTGTCCACTCACTTGATGACATCGGAACAATTATTACCGTACCGTCGGCACATTTCAAGACCGCTTACGACTTCACGGACGGCTGTAAATCCGCCACAACCGCAAAGTTTATTGACTACATTCTCATAGACCCTGAATGTCAGGTAAGCCGTGTGAAGTACTCATATATTCACCTTTTCAATCCCGGCTCGGATTCCAGAACGGCTGACAAGTATCTTTACCAGAACAGACGGTATAACGGCACATTTGCCATTGACCACCTGTTTAAAGATGGCTGTATAATTCATGCCGAAAAGGAGGAAACATAATGCTTGCCATCAAAGATAACAAAGTTTACAGAACAGACGAAAATGCAAAAAATTCATATCTTGCACAGGGATTTGACATCTGCGACGATAATGGAAAAATCGTTGAATATTCAGATTTCGGAACTGTAAAACGTGCGGACTACGACAAAGTGCTTGCCGAACTAAATGCACTGAAATCGGGAAAAAATGGCAAAGAAACCGTATCTTGAACCTGACGAATACACGGGCAGTATTCCGTCAGACGAAATTGAAAATTGTCTGCGGAACGCCTGCCGTGCGGTTGACGGTTTAACGTTCAACAGGATTGTGAAAGCAGGTTTTGAGAATCTTACGGAGTTTCAGCGGGAACTTATAAAGGAGGCTGTCGGGCTTCATGCGGATTTTGTTTACAATAACGCCGACCTGCTTGACAGTCCGCTGAGTTCATACAGTATTTCGGGAGTTTCAATGTCTTTAGACCGTTCTAAAATTGTTACTTCGAACGGCATCACAACAACGTCTGAGGTTTACGGACTTCTTATGCAGACGGGACTTTGCTACAGGGGGCTTGATTTATGAAATTTCCCGAACTTGTACCGTACAGGGTATGCAATATTCCTGTGAAGATTTACCGCACTGACGGTCTGAACCGTGACGGTTCTCCGAAAAAAATGGTGATTTTTGAGGGGAAATGTTTCTTTTCCGAAAAAGTAAAACAGAGAATTACTGCCGAAAAACAAATTATAACTTTGTCAGGGGAAATGCTTTTCCACGGCGATATTTCTCCAGATACGGACGTTATTGAGGGCGAGGCGGAACTTCTCGGCGGTATCCGCCGTAAGATTTACGCTTCCGAAAAAGCACGCAATCCCGACGGTACGGTGAACTACACACGACTGGAGTTGATTTGATGAAAATTACAGTAAAAATGAATCAGCAGAAACTCCATGACATTGAAAAGGCTGTAAGAGATTCTGCTGTTGAGACTATGGAGGCTCTTTATACCGACCTCGTTTCTTCACAGACAATGCCGTTTGATACGGGCAATATGCAGAACAATCAGACATTTACGGAATCAACGGAAAATGGTGCTGTACTGATAACGGGAGTTCCTCAGGCACGGCGTTTATACTATCACCCTGAGTACAATTTTCAGACGGCAAAAAACAAAAATGCTGGTGCATACTGGCTTGAACCGTATCTCACAGGCAACAGGAAAGATTTTGTAAAAACAAGTTTTGCCGAAGCACTTGAACGGAGAGGACATGAATTATTTATCACTTCTTGAAATCGCCGATTTGCTCGCTGTCCTGCTTGAAACAGGGTCCGTTACTGCCGAATGTATCGACACTTCAAAGTCTGAAACAATCGGAGTATATCAGCGTGAGGGATTTGTGCCACGTGAATGTATCGGGACGGTTTCAAGCTGGCAGACTACAAAAATCCGTATACTCATTCACTGGACAGACAGTCCGTCACAGGCTGAAAAAAAGGCGTATGAAATAGCGGAACTTTTTGACGGTTTCGAGGATATGGAAACAGAAAAGCACATCATAAAATTTGCGGAAGTCAAGGCTGTCCGCAGTATAGGAAAAGACGAAAAAGGCATTTGTGAGTATATCGCAGATGTCGATTTAATTTATATTGAAAGGGAGATTTAAATGGCAGAAACACAGGCTACGGGTGTATATCCGTGTTATAAAAACCAGTTTTCCATCGACGTTACGGGCGGTGACGGTTCGACGGAAGAAAATCTGAAATCTATCGCCGATATGGAGACTTTCAGCGTTTCAATCGACGGCAACGTTGAAGAGTGGTCGCCGTTCGACATGGAGGGCTGGACACGCCGAATGGTTACGGGAAAGAGCATCACGATTTCCGTCAGCGGAAAGCGTAACGTAGGCGATTCGGGAAATGATTACGTTGAAAGCATTGCCGTAAAGGTCGGAAGAGAGTGCGACACGACTGTTGTGTGGAATTTTCCGAGCGGTGCAAAGCTTGTAATTCCGTGCGTTGTGAACGTTACCGAATGGAGTGCAGGCGATTCAAAGACGGTCGCTCCGCTTGCGTTTGATATAATGAGCAACGGAAAACCAACTTTTACTACAGCATCATAAGGAGGAATTTTTTATGGGTAAAATGTACAGTTTTGACAATAAACTTTTGTGTGGTATGCCCGAAATCAGAATAGGCGATAAAGTCTATCCGATTGATGACCGCACATCAACGGTAAAAAAGGTTCTGAAAATTTTCAGCAACAAGGAAAATGACAGCCTTGACAGTGCCGATGAGGCTTTAAAGCTTGCTTTCGGCAAAAACTATGGTGAGATAAATTCAATGGATATGCCGTTTTCAGCCTATCAGAAGCTTACAGAAACGGTCATTTCCGCCATGACAGGTCAGGAACAGGAAAAAGAGCAGTCCTTTCACGAAAAATCCGACTGAAACGTGGTATGACCTTGAACACGACAAAAATCTGATTATTCAGTCTGTCGCCAAACAGTATGGTATACTTCCCGAAAAACAGGAAGATATGCACTACAGTGAATGGCTTCTGCTTGTCGGCGGAATTATGGAGGATACTCCGCTGGGACAGGTTGTCCTTATCAGAAAGGAAAACGACCGTGACAGGCTGAAAAGCTTCACAAGGCACGAACACAGAATACGAAACGAATGGCGTGAATATCGTGCAGGACAGGAAAAAAATAAGATTTCACCCGAAAAAACGGCAGAACATTTTGAAAAGATGTTTGCCGGAATGTTCGGTTAAGGAAAGCGGGGTGAGAATATGGCTGAAAATTCTGTAGGTTCAATATCAATCGAGCTGGAAATACAGAACAACACGGCTGAACAGCTTTCGAGAGTACAGAACGAAGCGGAAAAATCTTCACGGAAAATCGGTGAAAGCATAGAATCAGCGGTAAACCGTCCGATTGAATCAATGACGGAATCTCTTTCAGACAGGGTTGAATACGCTATGAAAGAAATCAGGAAAAATCTTGAGAGTGCGGAAATTTCTGCAAACCCTACAGAACGTCTTGTGGAGGGTCTTGAAAAAGTACAGGAAAAAATTGAACTGCTTCAGCTTCGCCGCAATGAATTGCAGGAAAACCTTGAAAATACAGAAGATAACAAGTCTGCACAGAAAATTATCGAAAAGCTTAATCAGACCGAAAGACAGCTTATCAGTCTGGGCAATGCTGCCGACCGATATAATCAGAAGATAAACAGTATCGGCGAAAATACCGCCCAGACGGTTGACGGACAGCTTAGGGAGATTTTTGACAGACTTAATAATTTTCAGACCCCCTCAACACCTGCCGAGCGTTTGCAGGCAGAACTTGAAAACACACGAACTAAAATAGCTTTATTGCAGAGACAGTGGCAGGAACTTTCAGAAGCCGAGCCTTCGGAAAGCATAGTTTCACAGATGTTGAGGATTCAGCAGCAGATTGTTTCGGCAACCGATTCTGCTGAACGTCTCGAAAGACGGATTGAGGAAATGAATCAGGCTGATGTAAGCGAGCCTGCAAAGAAATTCAATGTGCTGAACGGGTTATTATCCACGCTGAAAATTACAACGGAAGGTATAAAAAATACTGTCACCGCACCTGTCCGTGCGGTTGTTTCGGGCGTAAATAGAATCGGACAAGCCTGTCATTCGGCATATGAAAAACTGAAATACTATCTTGAAAATCCTTTGTACGCCGTCCGTGACGCAGGAAAAGCAGCTTTTTCTGTAATAAAAAAATCAGGACACATAGCTTTCGGACTTCTTAAAAATGTCGGCGGAAAAGCCATTGATTCATTAAAAAACCGTTTCGGATTCCTGAAAAAATCAGCACTTTCACTTTCGTCACCGATTAAAAGACTTGGCAGAACACTTAAAAATACATTCCGTCGAGTATTTGTAATGGCAACGCTTTATGCGGCGGTCAAGGCAATAAGAAATTCGTTCAAGGATATTCTCAAATCAAATGACGAACTTTCAAAGTCTCTTAACGAAGTAAAGGCAAACCTCAGCATAGCGTTTACACCTATAATTCAGGCTGTAATGCCTGCACTCAATACCATGATGTCAGGGCTTGCAATGACAACAAAATATATTGCTTCGTTTATATCGGGGCTTTTCGGAATGACCTACAGACAGGCTGCCGAGGCTACAAAAAAACTTCATGAAACAGGCAAAAAAGCAGAAGAAACCGCTAAAAAAACAACGATGTCAGTCGCAGGAATTGATGAGATGAACATTCTTTCAGACAGTTCTGACGAATCAGAAAGGGACAGCGAAGAAGATTCGGGCATTGATTATGACGCTCTTGATTTGTCAGATCCTGTACTTCCCGACTGGGCAGAACGTCTTAAAGAGGCAATTAAAGCGGGCGACTGGTACGGCGTGGGGGAAATTCTTGCCGAAAGGGTAAATGCAGTTTTCGGCGGTATAGACTGGGAAAAAGTTGAAAAAAAGGTAACTGACGGAGTAAATAAAATATGCGACTTAATTAATGGTTTTGTCGATAATCTGAACTGGGAGTATCTTGGAAACGCACTTGCTGGAGGTATAAATACAATCACTTCTGTCGTCAATGCATTTGCGGACAATATCCATTGGGGAACAATCGGAAGCGGTCTTGCAAAAGGTCTGAATCAGGCTGTAAACAAAATCAAGTGGAAACAGCTCGGACGGTCAATTTCCGCAAATATACGTATTCTTACGGATTTGCTTTACAGTTTCGTCACTGAATTTGACTGGGCAAATCTCGGAAAAGGTATCGGTGAAGCGGTAAACGGCTGGTTTGACGGAATTGATTTCGGAAAACTCGGCACAACGCTTTCAGAGGGAATAAAGGGCATTTTCAGAACAGTAACGGCAACGTTGCAGACGGTTGATTTCGGCAGTATCGGGCAGAAATTAGCACAGTTTTTAAATAATATCGACATAGTGGGAATACTTTCCGAATTTGCGGATTCGGTCAGCCGTCTCATAACGGGACTGCTTGACCTGCTGATAAATTTTATCAAAAAAACCGACTGGTTCAGTCTTGGTAAGCAGATTGTGGACAGTATTGTAGGAATGATAAAAAATATTGACTGGAAAGGCATTGTAGAAAAATTTTATGAACTTCTCGGCTCGGCGGTCGGCGGAACTTTTTCACTGGCATTCGGTATTTTGCAGAAAATATGGGAATTACTCAAACAGGCGTGGAACTCGGTAAAAGACTATTTCAACAGCAAAATCGAGGAATGCGGCGGAAATGTAGTCAAAGGTATTTTCAAGGGTATTTTAGACGCTTTTAAAAATGTCGGAATATGGATTAAAGAACATATTTTCATGCCGTTTATAAACGGTTTTAAAAACGCTTTCGGGATTCACAGTCCGTCGAGAGAAATGGCTGAAATGGGCGGTTATCTCATTGAGGGACTTTTTAACGCCGTTTCAGACGGAATATCAAAAATCCGTGGAATATTCGAGAAAATGCTTGATGTGATAAAATCGGTTTTCGGAGGTATCGGCAACTGGTTCAAGGACAGATTCAGTGAAGCGTGGAACGCCATTACTGAAATTTTCGGAAATATCGGCGGTTGGTTCTTGGAAAGATGGAATGACATAGTAAAAGCCTTTGACGGCATCGGCGGCTGGTTCTGGGAGATATTCACGGGAGCATGGAATAATATTACAACTGCTCTCGGTAGTTTCTGGGATTTTTTCAAGCTGAAGCGTGACGAAATAACAACGTTGTTCTGGGGAATCGGCGGCTGGTTCTGGGAGGTATTCACAGGAGCGTGGAATAATATTACAACCGCTTTCGGCTGTTTCTGGGACTTTTTCAGGATTAAGCGTGATGAAATAACATCGCTTTTTTCGGGAATCGCCGACTGGTTCGGAGAAAAATTCAGAAACGCCTTTGATAACATCAAAAGTGCCTTTTCGGGTATCGGTAATTTTTTTAAGAATATCTGGGAAGACGTTTCCAACAGGGCAAAAGACGGCATGAACTGGCTGATAGGCAGGGTGGAAGACGGCATAAACAGAATTGTTGACGGTCTTAACTGGCTGAGTTTTGACCTTCCCGACATGATGGGAGGAGGGCATGTGGGATTCAATCTGAATTATGTCAGTCTTCCGAGGCTTGCAAACGGCGGTCTTGCTACTGCTCCTACTCTCGCAATGGTCGGCGACAACAGAAATGCCGCAGCCGACCCCGAAGTTATCGCTCCGTTGTCGAAACTTGAGGGAATGATGGGCGGAAATTCTGAAATAACGGAACTGCTGAAAGTTATAATTGAACTGCTGAAAAGCGGTATGAACGTCGAAATAATTAACTATATGTTCAGAAATTCACGTGAGTTCAGCCGTGAAGTTCTGAAAGTAGTAGCGGACGACAGAATAAGGAGAGGTGGAAAATAATGCTTGCCATTCATTCGATAGACGGTGAATCACTTGCGGTACAGCCTTTAAGCAACGGCTATCAGGTCACAAAATCCGACCTTCTCTCTTCTGGTTCGGGACGTTCGGCGGAAACAGGAACAGCACTGCGTTATCCCATAAGACTGGGTACATACAAGCTTAATCTGAAATTTCGTGGCACAATGTCTGAGATTGCACAGGTTGATTCTCTTGTAAGCCGTTTTGAGCAGACGGTAATATTTACCTGCTGCGGACAGACTGTACAAAAATTGATGTATCCGTCCGACAGAAGTATTAATTGCAGTGGATTTACTGCGGAATTATCAGTAAATCTTATTGAAATATGAATGTGAGAGGGTGACGGAGTTGTATAATTTCAGGGGCAATGAAGAATGGAAAAACCGTTTTCTTGAATCAGTCGAAAACGGTGACGTGCAGAAAATAAAGGGAACAATTAAACGTGTTGACGGCATAATTATTAACCTTGACGAAAGTAATCTGCTTGATGATGTCAGATGCGACAGTCAGTGTACCGAAAATGAAGAGGTGTTCAATTTCGGCGAAATGTACGTAGGTTCGGCAGAAATAAAGGTCAGGCTTTCCGACGAAAACACAAATCTGATAAAAAACGGCGAGCTTAAGCTTCATTTCGGAACAACGGAAGATATATGGATTCCGCTGGGCGTATGGGATATAGTTTCGGTGGAACGTGAGTCGGGCGACCTTATGACAATAAAGGGCTATGACCATCTGAACCGTCTGAACAAGCCTGTAACGTCAAATATTGTCGGAAAAATTCCAATAAGAGATGTACTGAGGCAGGTTACAAAGGACGCAGGTGTTGAGTTTGCACAGACCGTTGAGGAAATACAGAAACTCACCTCCGACTTGCTTGACCTTACAAGTGAAAACAGAGCATACGGCACGAAATTTCTTGATACCTGCTGGAATGAAGTCAAAACAATCGCACAGCTTATAGGCGGATTCGCATTCGCCAACCGTGAGGGAAAAATAGAGTTTCGGAAATTTTCGTCTACTCCTGTACTTACAATACCTGCTGAAAAACGGTTTTCTGCAAAAATCAGCGACTATATATACAATGTCAGAAACGTTTCATATACGGATATTTACGGAAATACCGTCACTTATACAAGAAACCGTGACCACATCGCACAGCTTGGCTTTTCCGACAACAAATATATTCGGGAAACCGAAAAAGACACTTCTTCGGCATACCATCAGAATCTTCGGTATTTAGCGAATACTTTCCATTATTCATGGACACCCGGAACAATTGAATATTACGGAAATCCTGCACTTGATGTGGGTGATATGGTAAGCATTGAGGGCGGTGTGAACGGTGAAAACAAGTCATCGAATTTTCTGATAACTCATATATCGTGGCAGTTCAGAGGACCGCAGACGCTTGTTTCAGCCGGCATTCAGGAAACAGGCACGGTCGTATCTTCGGGAAATTCTTCGGGCGGTGCGGTCACTTCCTACACGACAGTCAATACGACAAGCAACATCTCGGTTGTCGAACTGCGGACGTACACGGGCGAGGTTTTCGGGAGTGAGAGAATGGTGGCAAAGGGCGGATTTTCAAGCTGTCGTGAAACGTGGGTTTTTATTGACTGTACACTGATTATTTCAGGTGACGGACTTATTTCGACGGCTGTCTATTTGAATGGTATAGCACAGGCACTCTGTCCGAAAACCACGCTTCACAACGGAGAGTTTTCCACACTTCATTTTAATCTGCCCGTGAATGTTTCAGGCGGTACACATCAGGTGCGGATTAGCGTGTGCGGAAATGCGGATATTGCGGATATACAGGCGTTTGTGTGGGGGCAGGAAGTGACGGAGGAATCCCCCGAAATCACCAATGAAAATGATTATATTTATATCGTTGGCAACGGATTGACGACTGTCGTCGATTATATTGGAAAAAGTCTTTATCCTCAGATACCTGACGACCTTGGTGGTGGAAAAACACAGTATATCGAGAAAAATTCGTTTACGGATTCCGAAATTGAAAGTGTGTATATCCCCGACGGCGTAACCGAAATAAGATAGGAGGAATTTTATGACAGGCACAGGCACACAGACAGACCCATATATAGTTTCGACTTGGGACGATTTAGTAACATCTCTATCAACTACTAATTCCCAGTCAAATATGATGATATATATTGAACTTAATGCAGATATTGACATGAATGAAGTTGCACCAAGTGGAATTTCTGCAATAGAAACAAAAAGCAATTTTAATCTTGACGGAAAAGGTCATATTATAAAAAATCTTGTAGCAAATGACGGATTTTTAAGAATTGGCAGCGCTGTAGGTTACTCCGAAACCTATATTTCAAATTTAAAAATTTTGAATTTTGAAAGTCGTGGTAGTAACAATAGTGAATACTTTATATTTGTAAGTTCAGGCATTAAAGTCTATTTTCAACATTGTACTCTTTCAGGGATTAATGTTTCAACAAGGGTACTGCTATATGTAAATAAGACAAGTAATTCACAGGCTCATTTTAGTGCAACAGATGAGGGTGGAAGTATGTTAGATATTAATGTATATACAGGTGGGTTTCTTTTTGGTAACATTTATTTAGAGGACAGCTATGCTAAAATATCAGGTGAAGAAATTTGTGATGAAGATGCTGTATGGCATATGAACAATAGTTATATAGAGGGGAGAATTTCAGGTCGATTTCAAAATTGTTATAATTCGGTAGTAGATGCAGTGAGTAATAATGGGGATAAAAATTTTGGTGTTTCAAGTTGTTCAAATCTGCTTGTAAATACTGATAAATTTAATGGTACATTTACTACTTCTGTTACTGGCATAAAAAAAGTTACAGCGGAACAGCTTATAGATGCAGAATATCTTGAAAGCATAGGATTTCCTCTTGGAGTTGATTAATCATGTGGATTATACAAAATAACAAGCTTACCAATACAACATTCATTACAGATTTTCCGACAAAATTTATAGTATTACCATTTCCTAAACTGCTATGGAGAGTTGAAAACGGCAGATTAACACATGAATTTTTACCTGATGAAATTTCTGAAAAGACGGTGACAAAGCCATACCCCAAAGCTTTGTGGAGAATCGATGATGATATTCTATATCATGAACTTTTGCCTTTAGAGAAGCCCTCCGGAGCGTTTATGAATGCGGTCAGACTTGAATATGTGAGGATTCCTGAAAGTGTGCGGAAAATAGGCAGATACGCCTTTGCTGGCACGGCACTGCGGAAAGTAAAAATTCCGTCGGACTGTGAATATTATGAAACAAGTTTTCCCGAAAACTGCGCCGTTGAGTTTTACGAAAATATAGCCGAAAACGGCAGTTCTGAAGAAAAAACGATATATGTCTAATTGTAAATAAAATATGAATTTTATCTACAATTTAAGGAGTGAATTAAATTAATGTATGGCGTATCAGGGACAGATAAAATGAAAGAAAAAATTACAAAATTAATTGATGTAAAATCGCTTGTAACGCTGTTTTTGACGCTGATTTTCGGTATTCAGACGCTGAAAGGAAAGGTTTCCACAGAACAGTTTCAGACGATTTTTACAACCGTTATCGCCTTTTATTTCGGTACACAGTATGCAAAAAAGGAGTGAAAATATATGATTACAGTCACGGAACACAAGAGGTTTATAAAATATCCCGATGATGAAAAAACACGTGTTATTGTCGAAATTTATACCGACGACGTTTCAGAACTTCCGTCCGCTGACGCATTGACGGCTATGAACTTGCACAGGGCAGTGTTGCCTACGTGATACAGTCAGGCGGAATATACGTACTCGGAAGCGACGGCAAATGGTATGATACCGACGGTAAACAGGCGTAAAGGGGGAATGAAAATGAATCTGCACGAAGTACTTCTGGCATCACGAATGGCAGATAAAAACAACGGTAACGGTGGAAATGTCGATTTATCTGACTACTACACAAAGTCGCAGACTAATGGTCTGATTTCGGAAAAAGTCGCTGAAATAGTGGCAAACGCACCCGAAGATTTCGACACTCTGAAAGAAATATCCGACTGGATAGCAAATCACGAAGATTCAGCGGCGGCGATGAATAGTGCGATACAGGCTAATACCGCAGCAATCACACAAAAAGCTGATAAATCAACTACATTTACCAAAACGGAAGTAAATACTGCTCTTGGTGATAAAGTTGACAAAGAATCTGGCAAAGGGCTTTCGACCAACGACTTCACTGATGCTTACAAGACCAAGGTTGATAGTTTGAAGAATTATGATGATACTGCCGTAAAGGCGGATATTGCCGAAGTAACAAGTCAAGTGGCTTTGAATCGCAGCACGTTGGGGTATCAGAGGAAGAATCAGCTTAAACTTACAGTTCCACCTGCGTATAACAGCGGAGTATCTTTTTCAATGAGTGATGGTGTTTTAAGTTTAAACGGAACGTCAACAGGGTATAAAGATTGTTATTTTCCGGAGTATACCTACAGTGTATCAGAATCAGATAGTTGGATTTACATAACTGAAAAAAGTATCTTAAGCACTTATGGAACATTGAACTCACTAAATATAGCTTATTACAAACCTAATGTAACCCAACATGCGATTTTCATAACTATAAGCAATGACAGTCCACTTGTTTTAGAACAAGGCTCAATTATCATTGGCTTATATGTAAGAATAAATTCAGGTGTTGACTACACAGGGAAAAACCTATCGGTAATGCTCCGCCCCACTGAAATCACAGACGACGCCTACGAACCGTACAGACCGTCAATTGAAGAACGTCTTACGGCTTTGGAAAATGTAATATCAGGAGAAAATTAATATGACAAACACTTACAAATCAACCGACAGCACTCAGCTTACAGAACACTTCAACGTGCAGGAATTTCGCTGTAAGTGTGGCGGAAACCATGACACAATACTTAATCCCGAACTTCCCGAAAAGCTTGAAAAGCTTTATAAAATGCTCAATTGTTCGGCTATAATAATAAACTCGGGCTATCGCTGTGCAAGTCATGACAAGACTGTAGGCGGTTCGGGTACCGGACACCACGTCTACGGAAACGCCGCTGATATTGTGTGTTACGACCAGTCAGGAAATAAAATCTCATCAAAGAAAGTAAGCTGTGCGGCACAGGACGTTGGTTTTGGCGGTATCGCTAATATTGACTCTACATATACAGCTACACACGTTGATGTCCGCACATCAAACTTCTGGAAAGGCGACGAAGTAAAAGGCACATCATATTCAGTGACGGACGATTTCTATAAATATTATGGAATCAGCAAGTCGGATATTAATGGAAATTCAGACAAAAAGACTGTAGATATCACACTTTCTGCCGACGGAAAAACTTACTCCGGAACACTTTCTGAAAAGTAAAATCAAGTTAAAAACAGCCTTTTCGCAAACGAATAGGCTGTTTTTTATAAAATAAAAAGGGGGAATGACGTATGAAGTCATTTATACCGTGGGTAGGCGGAAAAAATCTGCTTGCAAAGAAAATTGTGTCCTTGTTTACGAACGACGTCGACCGCTATATTGAGGTATTCGGTGGCGGTGGCTCGGTGATGTTCTACAAGGAGAAACACGCAGACCTTGAAGTTTACAACGATTTTGACAGTAATCTTGTAAATCTTTTTCGGTGTGCGAAATATCACCGTGCAGAGCTTCAGCGTGAAATTTCAGGCTACTTTAACGCACGTGAG
>CAMWVV010000030.1 GCA_947177755.1 uncultured Ruminococcus sp.
ATCAAGCTCGCCTCTCTCTATCCTTCTTTAGATTAATTTTCATTGTGTCAATACAGTAGTTTCTACAGTTGCATGACCTAATATTTCGGATAATGTTTTGACATCAAACCCCAGTTCAATACAATTCGTAGCAAACATATGTCGGAGAGAATGATAATTTACTGACGGCAAATTTGCTTTTTTCAGCAGTGACTTGAAACGATACTGCATAGTACGTGGTTCAACAGGTTTTTCTGTTTCAGACAAAATAAATTCAGAATTGAAACCTTTGAATTTTCTCAAAATATCAACAACAAATTGTGGCAATGGAATTTCTCTGACAGAACTTTTACTCTTAGGAGAAGCCATAATCAGTCTTGTTGAGTTGTTTTCATAGATACGCTGTACCGTCCGTTCTACTTTTAGAATGCCTTTATCCAAGTCAATATCGCACCATTTCAGACCGCATACTTCGCCTATTCTCAATCCTGTATAGTAACTTAACAAAATACCAATTTTAGTATTATCAGACTTATCAAGTACAAATTGACATAGCTTCTCCTGCTCCGACTTTGATAATAATTTCATCTCATTCTTTTCGCTTTTTGGCAGAATTACATTTTCAAGCGGATTGGCATAACCATGAATCTTCGAAATATATTTTGACATAGACTTGAAAACAATGATTATATCGCTCACATATTTTACAGAAAGTCCTTCTTTCAGCTTATTTTCAATAAATTCATGTATACTGTCAGCAGTCAGCTTATCATAAACCACACCGCCGAATACAGGCAGGATATGTTTGATGAATTTCATATTATAACAGGCATATGTAGAAGTCTTGACTTTTAATCTGACTGCCCTGAATCATTCTTCAAACAATTCTTTTACTGTTGTTTTTCCCGATGAAACAAATCCTGTAACAGATAACTTCAGCTTTGTAAGTTTTTCTCTGACCTCCTGATAAGTCATAGCATAAACAGAACGATATCTGGATTTACCATCAGAATTAAACCCACACTTATAACGTCCTTCCCAACGACCATCTTTTCGCTTATAAATATTTTCTCCTCTTCTTGCCATACAATCGCTCCCATTCTGTAGACCATAATACTGACGGACTAAATTTTTAAAACACACCTTTTTTTCAATCTGAGTGAAACATTTTTTTGAAATCTGATAAAAAATTTTCAAAAAACTATTGACATTTTCAAAAAAATGTGATACAATACAAATAATGAATTATGAAATTTGTGTTTTCGCAAATTGCTGTATTTTGCGAAAGATTTCCTCCTGTATATGTTGGTACAGGAGGATTTTTTGTTTCTCAGCACCAAATTTATATGTTATATTTAATCACATAAATTATAACATATATTTCATCATCATGTCAAGGTATAATATTGTTAAGGAGATGATACCATGGCAAGGAAACTGCAAATAACAAAAAAATCAAACCTCAAAGGAGATGACGGCTATAAAACTTTTTCGGTACGAATTAAAGAAGAAACGGTAGAAAAACTTGAAGAAATATCCCAGCAGACAAACCGTTCCAGAAATGAACTTATAAATATCATGCTTGAATTCGGTATTGAAAACTGTGAAATAAAAGAGTAAAAAATGACCTGTATGCTTCGGGGCATACAGGCTTTTTTGTTTTAAACCGACATTCTGTTATTGATGTATTCTTCAATTGATTCAGCAGGTACTTTGTATCTGTTACCCTCCTTGAAGCCTTTTAATTCACCTGATTGAAGCAGTTTATAGAATGTACTCCTGCCGATTTTTAGAATCTCCATAACTTCCTCACGGGTAAGTATTTCTTTGTAAATCATAGAATAATCCTCCTCATTTTCTATTGATGTATTTTTCAATTTCTTCAGCTTTTATAACTGTTTTTCTTTGACTTATTTTTACCGCCAACAAATCGCCTGAATTTATAAGTCTGTAAACTGTATGAATGCTTATCCCTAATACTCTTGCAGTTTCCTGAACTGTAAGCATATATTTTGTCTCTGTATACTGAAAACTCAGCATAAATCTCACCTCCTCAGATTATTACTTATATGTTCCTATTTTTTCAGAGCATTTGATGATATTTTGTACTGTTGTAATTATTTCTCCTGCAATTCAAACTACTATTTTTCACCTTTCACATTATTGCGGATTTATGCAGATTGTTTCAGTATTAACAAAAAAGAAAATAAGACCTGATTATTCAGAAAAACAAAAATTAAATAGTCCGAAATAATCAAGTCGGTTCTCAGCTTATCGACCGCCTAATCTGATAACATAAAAAATTGACAAAATCAATTGTAAACGAATTTCAATTAAAGTACACTTAAACACCATTTTCATCTTGTATATTATTGACTTTTTATCTTGATTTTGATATAATAAACTTATAGTCAAATCAAAATTTATTGGAAAGGCATAATTATATGATAGATAAGGCTAAATACAATGATTTGCAGGAAATACTAAAACTGCAATATCTTTCATATCAAAGTGAAGCGGCGTTGTTTGGAAGTAAAGATATTCCGCCACTGAAACAAACATTAAATGAGGTCATTGATGAATTCAATAATGGAATTATCCTAAAAATGGTCATTGATAATGAAATCATAGGTTCAGTCCGTGCAAAAGAGCAAAACGGTACTGTCTATATAGGCAAACTTATGGTACATCCCGATTATAGGTGCAAGGGATATGGCTCAAAACTTCTTGCAGAGATTGAAAGTCATTTCCCAAAGAAGCGATATGAGCTTTTTACAAGCACAAGAAGTAAGGATAATATTCGATTATATCAAAAAATGGGATATACAATATTTGATTGCAAAGCGGCTGATGATGAATTGCAATTTGTATATATGGAAAAATGCTAATTCCAGTTTGTTAGTTAGATTATAGAAATACCCCGTAAAGAGATTTTCTTCACGGGGTATATTTTTTATAACTGTTTTACCTAATAATTATATTTTCAGCTTATTCAACACCTGTCCTGATAACAGTCAAAAACTCTGAAATCAAATATAATTCATTTCAGGTTAAATTACATTTACATATCATTTTCATCGACATCATAACTGTTATCTTTATCAGAACCATATTGAATAATCCAGGACTTATCCCCTGTAACTTTCTTGATGTAGTCAAGAAAGGCATATATCTCTGCATAACTGCCACTGAACATCTTACCGTCTATGTAACTTACAGAATTCATCACAAAGTGAGCATGGTATACAGAAGCACAGCCGCCGTATTTTTTAGAACACGGCTTTTTATGAATGCACCACACCACTTGGAACTTGTCCAAAAAATATGATGCAATACTGCGGCTCATACATTCAGCTCTTTCGATATTATCGCCCCATGTATACTTTGCATTGTACACCACAATAAAATGAAATACAGGGTTTCCGCTCGTCTTATAAAAATATTTCTTCACCAACAGGAACTGCTCATACGCATTATCAATATCAGTATTCATACTATATCTTTTATCGTAATCTGTATGCCCATAGAGAACATAATTTAGGGCGTTGTACATATACTGTAAACCGCTGTCCGTATTTCTGATTATTTTAAAGATTCCCATATCTCATAATCTCCCTCTACAAAAAGACCGATGTTATTTTCAAGTTTATTGTACTTTTCCTGCGGTGTGAGTGTTGTACATAAATCTTCAAAATCATGTGCTTTCTGTCTTAATTCTTCCTTATGTATATAATCTCTTTCATCAAGACTGTCTGCAATATCTTTCACGATATTCACCATTTCCTGCATCTTAACCGCCATATACGGTGTTATACCCTGATTACCGTGTACAGCACAGTCAAGCATATACTCACTGAAGTTCATACCTTTTTTATCAGCCTGCTCCCTTATCTGCTGTTCCTGTTGCGGTGACATCTTAATGGATTTTGTAACAGACTTTTTTTTCATTTTCATTTCTCATAATGTACCTCCATGTGATAGTCATTATATTTACTTATATACTACTATACCTGTATATATCATAGTTATATATACTAACTATATCATCTATACATACTATTTATATCTATAATATAGTATATATACTTATATTAAATATCTTTATTTATATTATATACTTTATATATTTAACATACTTTGCAAGACAGAGGTAATCGTAATACCTCTGTCTTTACTCTTTTATTGTGAACGTATACAGGTCTAAAAGGCATATCGTATCATAGTGTTTCAGTCTATATTGGTATTACCTTTTATCTTTATGTTATATTGTATTGTAAAAAAGTAATACCTTTTTTCTTCGGTTATATATTATTGAAGTGCTACAGTAGGCTCTGCTGTTGATTACAGTAGGGACATAGGGAGCGTAACAAATCAGCGAAAGGAGGATAGGAGATGTTCAACAATCAGCGTTATATCACAAAGGGAGTTCAGATGGAAATACCACTTGAACTCCAGCTTTTTATGTGGAGCTGCATTGACAGAATGCCCGAACCGAAAGACTATCTTCAGATATTCACATTTGAGTCTGTCGGTATATTGCAGAAAATCGTCCACACATCAGAGCAGCCCGAATACCGTATGAATTACTTCATTCCATACAGTAAACCAATTACAGCAAAAGTCTACATCATTGACAGTGACGAATACAGCACAATGCTTTTAGCAGAAGAATATTAACCTATACAACAAAGCCCTCCCGATTGATTTCGGGAGGGCAATTTTTATTTTACGGAGGAAAAAACAATGAACGAAGAAAAAATCTACTGCTCTCACTGCGGAGAAATAATTGAGGGCGACGACTACGACACAATCTACGGCGAGCCAATCTGTGAGGACTGTGTTGACAGATACACAACAGTCTGCGACCGCTGTGAAGAAATCGTCTGGGACGAGGACATACACAGCGATGAAAGCACCTGTCTCTGCCACCGCTGCTTTGAAAACTATTATACTCGATGTGAGGAATGTGACAGTATAGTCCACAATGACGATGCTTATGAGTACGATAACTGTTACTACTGTCACGAGTGCTACCAGAATATCCGCAGAAACGCATCAATCCACGAATACGGCTACAAACCTACGCCTGTTTTCTACGGCGATTCAAACCGCTATTTCGGTGTTGAACTTGAAATTGACGGAGCAGGAAAGGATGATGACTACGCTGATGAAATACTTGATATTGCCAATTCAGGTGATGACTGTATTTACATAAAATCCGACAGTTCACTTGACGACGGCATGGAGATAGTTACACACCCGATGTCACTTGAATACCACAAGAATTTTTGCTGGGAGAAAATAATGCGTCATGCAGTATTTCTCGGCTACCGTTCTCACCAGACTTCAACCTGTGGGCTTCATGTTCACGTTAACCGTGATAGTCTTGGTCTTGACCGTGACGAACAGGACGAAGTTATTTCAAGAATCCTGTATTTTGTTGAACATCACTGGAATGAGATTCTGAAATTTTCAAGACGTTCCGAGTACGCTATGAACAGATGGGCGGCGAGATACGGATATGAGAACTCCCCGAAAGCAATCATGGACAAGGCTAAGAAAAATTACGGTCGATATGTTGCTATCAATCTCTGCAACTACCATACCATTGAGTTCAGACTTTTCAGGGGTACGCTCAAATACAATACGCTTATCGCCACGCTGGAGCTGGTGAATAAAATCTGTGAACATGCCGTTCTTATGGACGATGACGAAATAGCAAAACTTTCATGGTCTGAATTTGTGTCAGGAATCAAAGAACCCGAACTTATTCAGTATCTCAAAGAACGCAGTCTTTACATCAACGAAAAAGTTGAAGAAACGGAGGAATTTTAATTATGTGTGCATTATACGGCTGGCTTGACTGCGGTAAAAAATTACCGCACAGACTTTTGAAGAAACTTACACAGGCTCTCGCAAATGCTGCGGAAGAGCGTGGCACTGATGCCGCTGGAATATCTTATGTGAAAAATGGTCATATCACAATCTACAAACGTCCGAAACCTGCTCATAAAATCAGATTCAATATTCCCGACAGAACAACAGCGGTAATGGGACACACAAGACTTGCTACTCAGGGAGACAAGGAAAACAACTGCAACAATCATCCGTTCTATGGTAAAGCTGATAAATCTTTTGCATTTGCTCACAACGGAGTACTGTACAATGACACAGCACTCAGCAAGGCATATAATCTTCCGAAAACAAAAATTGAAACTGACAGCTATGTTGCGGTTCAGCTTATCGAAAAATATGGAAGTCTTGATTTTGATTCACTCAAAAAAATGGCTGAAGATGTTATGGGAAACTTTGTGTTTACGATACTTGACGAAAACAACACGCTCTACTTTGTTAAAGGCAACAATCCACTTTATCTGGTTTACTTTGAACGTTTCGGACTTTATGTATATGCTTCAACAAAGTCAATCATGGATAATGCACTTAAAGCCATCAGAATGCAGTATGAGAAACCCATTATTATAAAAGTGTATGAGGGAGATATTATCTCAATTAATGTGAATGGTGAAATAGACAGCAGTCGTTTTAATCCTGATGATTATTCGTTTCTCAGTACAGGCACAAAAAGAACACATTACAGCTTTGACTGGTACGACTGGGAAGAAGATGAATACTGCGGATATACCGACGAAGAAGAACTTATTCTTGATATGTGCAACTGCTACGGTATTGATGAAGATGATGTTCTCCTGCTCCTTGACTACGGCTATACTGCTATGGAAATCGAGGATATGTTTATGGACAGTAACCTGCTCCGTTCATCTGTACAAGAGGTTAAGCAAAACAGTTTCTATAATGATTTTACTTAACTGATAAGCAACTAAACAAAAACCGTCTCAAAAAGTATACTTTCTGGGACGGTTCATTTTTTATCAAAAACGTGTGCCAAAAAGTCTATTTTCAACTTTTGAGACGTTCCAAAAGTGCAGGGACTTTTTGAGACAAAATGGAGGTACTTTATGGACAACAGAATCTATGGCTATGCAAGAGTTTCAAGCCGTGAACAGAATGAGGACAGGCAGATTGAAGCTCTGACAAAATTCGGTGTACCGAGTGAAAATATTATCGTTGATAAATGTTCTGGTAAAGATACAGAACGTGAGGGTTATCAATATCTGAAACGTCAGATTCTTCGTTCTGGTGATACTCTTGTTATCAAAGAGCTTGACCGCCTGAGCCGTAATAAAAATGACATAAAGCACGAACTGGAATACTTCAAGAACAAGGGTGTACGTGTTAAGATACTGGATATTCCAACTACATTAAATGATTTCCCAGCGGAGCAGATGTGGGTTATGGATATGATTAATGCTATCCTGATTGAAGTACTGGGCAGTATCGCAGAAAATGAAAGAAACAAAATCCGTTCACGACAAAAAGAGGGTATCATTGCAGCTAAAAAGAAAGATGTGAAATTTGGCAGACCTAAAATTACTACACCTGATAACTGGAACAGCATTTGTGCAAAAGTCAAAGATAAAGAAATGACCGTATCCCAGGCAATCAAAATTTTAAATATCTCTCGTTCATCGTACTACAGAATGCAAAATAGTCAGATTTAACACGATATGAACTATTATGTAAAATATTTATCGGAGGTATTTCTATGAGAAGAAGAGCAAAAAATGAAGGCAGTATCCGCCAGCGTTCTGACGGAAGATGGGAAGCAAGAGCAACTGGCAGTATTGACTATCGAACAGGCAAACCAAAGCGTATTTCTGTTTACGGTAAAACAAAAACAGAAGTAATTGAAAAGCTGAGGGTACTGGAATACGAAATTCACTGTCAAAATAAAATCGACCCTACATCCACAAAATTTGTTGACTGGCTCACCTACTGGCTTGAAACCTATAAAAAGAACAATATCAAGCAGTCAACTTATGTAAGCTACCGTGGATATATTGACAGACACGTTGCTGTTGGATTTCCAGTTATGAAGCTGAAGGATTTGACTTCAAGAGATTTGCAGGAGTTTTACAACTATAAACTGGCGGTTGAAAATCTGTCAGCAAAAACAGTTATCAATATTCACCGCTGTCTGCATGAAGCATTGAAGCAGGCAGTTCTGGAGCATTATCTTACTTTCAATCCAAGTGATGCTGTTGTGTTGCCAAAACGTGAAAAGCCTGAAATCGAGATTCTGACCCGTGAAGAACAAGCAAAACTGATACAGGCAAGCTATCAGTTTCGCTACGGGATTTTTATCCGTCTGACTTTAACAACAGGTATGCGGCTTGGTGAAGTGCTGGGATTAAAATGGGAAAACATTGACCTGCGTTCTGGCATACTGAACATCCGACAGACACTCAACAGACTTGAAAAAATCGACTACAATGGAAAAGGTTCAAAAACCGAGATTGTATTTCAAGTTCCCAAAACTAAAAATTCTATCCGTTCCATTCCGCTTTTACCATTTATGATAAAAGAATTACAGGACTGGAGAAATGTACAGATGGCTGATAAAATACAGGCAGGTACAGCCTATCAGGATATTGGAATGGTAGTCACAAATCCATTAGGCGGTTACATAGAACCAAGAACATTCAAGGATTATTATAATAAGATTTTACAAGCTGCAAATATCGGGCATTATACATTTCATGCACTCCGCCATACATTCTGTACAAGAGCATTGGAAAACGATATGGATACAAAAACCGTTTCGACTATCATGGGACATTATTCAGTTGCATTAACACTTGATGTATATAGTCATGTACTGGACAGTCATAAGCGTGAGGAAATGATGAAAATGGAAGGGTTATTTGACCTCCCGACAATGCCTCCACAGCAGCAGTCCTATCCCGTTATTATTACTCCGAACACAAATGGATTTATACTGAATGTAGTAGATTTTGATGACCTGAGTTTTGAAGTGGATAATATTCAGTTCGGCTTGGTTTGTATTCAGGATACAATTACGGAAAAGCTTGTCGGATATTGTCCACCAGTTCCAACTCCGTGTTCCGATTTGGTTCTTTCAGTTGGTGAGTTTGTTATCATGATTACGATATAACCTTGAAAGGAGAGCTTTCACGCTCTCCTTTTCTTTTTACATCATTCGGTTTCGGATTTACAAAATTGTTTGCAATCAGTTGAAAAACAGTGTAATACTGGCGTTTTTCAGCTTGTAAAAATCGTACTTACAGGAATCTGTATATTATATGGATTTACATTGATTTATTTTTTCATCATGACGATTTTTTTGTTATTTTAGTTGTTCGCTGTCCTTTGGAACTTATACTTTCAATTGCATACGGAAGAGCAAGTTCTGAAAAAGTGCTTTTACTTTTTCTTCTGAAAAAAATCTTTTTTCATTCTTCCATTGTGTATCAAGCGGTTTACCGTCATGTGAAATTTTATACATTTCGTTGATTTTTCGTTTGAGTTCAAGGAAGCTATCATATGAATCATTTTCATCAGGCGAAATAATATTAACACCTATCAGACTATCAAGATATTCTGAAAATCCTGCTTTTGCTTCTTCAATTTCTTCCTCTGATGTTTTCACAGTGATGTCAATTACATCATTGTACTTGTCCTCTATATCAAGATGCGTAAGAAGAATTTTTATAAAATCAGATTTTGTATCTTTTGATTTTGAATTCATTCTCTGGAGAACAAATATATAGAAACAGGTGTCATAATAGAGCTTGTAAATTGCAGGATAATTAAATTGTACAGACATATAATTATTTGCTGAAGAACCATTTGGAAACAAATAATAATACTTTGACGGAGAAGAATTTACAAGTCCGTTGAGCTGGCATGCTGCATTCTGCTGCATATTGAAATTCAGGTTTATTATTTCCATGCAGTCCTTGATACAATCATGGTAACGCTTCTTTACGTTTTTGCAACTGACATCTGGAAAATAAACTTTCACGGTTTCATTTTCGGATACCCTCTTTCTGCCCAGCAACTGTTTAACTACCGACATAGGTGCAAACGGAACAACGATATGTTTTACATTATCATCTTTCACATTTATGCCGTTGTAAATGACTGTTGTTGCGATAAGCACACGGCAGTCAAATCTGCTCTCACATATAAGCTGGTTATAAATTTCTGCATTTTCATCATCGTTCTTATTTTCAGCAT
Source organism: uncultured Ruminococcus sp. (assembly GCA_947177755.1). Taxonomy (GTDB): domain Bacteria; phylum Bacillota; class Clostridia; order Oscillospirales; family Ruminococcaceae; genus Ruminococcus. The sequence goes on from CAMWVV010000030.1 coordinate 10,099, forward strand.
TCAAAAAATATACAGAATTATTGCATATACCCTGTAAAACTAATTTCAGCATAACACCTTCGTTGATTGATTTTACAAAAATCATCCACTTTTCATTTATAGAAGTCTGCGCAATCTGAGAACAGATATCATCTATTGTTTTGTACTTATACGGCTGAATGTAGGAATAATCTGTAGGAAGTGAAAGTACTGAATTAATGTTCTGATTGTTGTATATTATTCCTGATATATTGTTAGAAAAGAAATCATCTCCTTTTTTGTCCAGCAGTTCGTTTTCCTTAATAATTTCTGTAGGTTCTTTTGGAAATCTATTTATAGTCTGTATATATTCATAAATTTCCTCCATTGTACCAGACATGAATATTTTAGTTGCATTCGGGAAAGATTTCCCTAAACAAGTCTGTGTAAAAAAGCTTATTCCCTTGTTGAAATTCGCATCGTCAAGTATGTAGTGTGCTTCATCGAATACCAGATATCTTGCCTGCGAGCAGAAATCTAAAAATCTATTATCTCGTAACATACAATTCAAAGCCGCACACTGATAGGATATTATCATGATATCCAGATTATCTCCCTTACCAAATATCACCATATTTTCATGTAATATTTCATTATATTTATATTTTATAAATTTCGGATTAATCTCTGAAATAATATCTATTATCTGCTGCTGCATTAACTACTGCCTGTTTTCAAATATGACCACTTTCTGATTTCCACAGTGTCTCAGCAGTTGATTTTTTATAAAAGTATTTTTTCCTCTGCCAGTACCAGCCGATATGAATACCTGTTCCCCTGGTTTCCAGGACTGCCATATTTTCATTGTAAGTACATTGCTCACATACCTGTACTTTGATTTACAGCCTTTCGGAAGTCTGAATATATTACTTTCAGGTTCGGGAATATGTCTTGGTGAATTACATATGCTTTCCCGCAAATTCCTAAATTCTTCTGCCAGTTCTTTATCATTTTTATTGTTCAAATCTGGAACAGTAACAGTTGGATTTTCAGACAATTCTGACTGTTGTCTGTCATATGTAACTGCTTCATTCGTTACTGCATTGAAAAATTCATCGTAAGTAAGATACAATGCAGAATCAAGGCTTTCATGATTCAAAAGATTTTTTGTAATCTCTTTAAACCGCTCATCATATATGATTGTTCCGTCTTCATTTTTCTTCAACTTGTCAAAATCATACCATAATAAATTTATGATTGGCATTATTGCTCTCATACAAACTTCCCCTTTCTTGGATAAATAATCTTACATCTACATTATATCACATTACAATAACAAATGCAATACAAAAATTAAGGAGCAGGATTTCAAATCCTACTACTTTCTTTTGACAAGATGAACATTCTGTGATATAATAAGCTAAGAAAGATTAGCAACAATCTCTGAAAGAAAGGTACATTATGAAATACATCACGATTATAGAGGACGATATTGCCTTGAACAATGGAATTGCTCTTGCTTTGAAAAATGACGATTTTATATTCAGGCAGCATTATAAACTCGGTGAATTTCAGCCAGATGAGCCAACCGAATTGATTATTCTCGACATAAATCTGCCTGACGGAAACGGTTTCAATTTTCTGAAAAAACTCCGTCAGACTTCGGATATCCCTGTTATTATTCTCACGGCGAACGACTTTGAAATAGATGAGGTAACAGGGTTAGAACTTGGTGCAGATGATTATATCACAAAACCATTCAGCCTTATGGTGCTTAGAGCAAGAATTGATAAAGTGCTAAGAAAATCCCATACTTCTGCCAGTAGCATTTATACCAATGATATATACTCATTCGATTTTGATAAAATGGCATTTTGCGAAAACGGTACTCCTATCGAACTCAGCAAGACCGAACAGAAATTATTGAAGCTCCTGATACAGAACAAAAATCAAACACTTACAAGGGAATTTCTCGTTGACAGAATATGGTCAGACGGTGCGGAATATGTTGATGAAAATGCCCTCTCAGTCACAATAAATCGCTTGAGAAAAAAGTTGAACGCTGCCGACTATATCCAGACTATCTACAGTATCGGTTATATATGGAGGACGAAATAATGTTCACAGATAAAAAACTATTGGAACGGCTTGATAAAATGCTGGAGGACGGAATCAACGGCACATTCGAGGAATCTGACTACGATGAAACTAAACTATCAAAACTTGAATCCAAATGGCTGCGGTATCTCACATCATCTAAGCTATCCTATCAGAAAATCGAACAGGAACGTGAAAAGCTGAAAGAACTTGTTTCGGATATATCCCACCAGACGAAAACTCCACTTGCGAATATTCTGTTATATTCACAGCTATTTCAGGAGCAGAATCTTGATGAACATAGCAGGCAGCTTGTGAATGAAATCCGTCAGCAGTCGGAAAAGCTGGAATTTCTGATACAATCTCTTATAAAGACCTCACGCCTTGAAACAGGAACTTTTCAACTTTCACCGTCTGAAAATGATATGGATAGTCTTATAAAATCATCAGTAGAGCAGATAACTCCCAAAGCTGAAAATAAGCAGATAAAGATTATTTATAATTCTAAAAGTTGTATTGCCAGATTCGACAGCAAATGGACACAGGAATCACTTTTCAATATTCTTGATAATGCTGTGAAATACTCACCCGAACAAAGTGAGATTCATATTGCAGTGAAAGCGTTTGAAATGTTCTCTTGTATTTCAGTTTCTGATAACGGTATTGGCATTTCAGAGGATGAACTGCCGAGAATATTTGGACGATTTTATCGTGGACGGAATGTCATTGAGCAGAACGGCGTAGGTATTGGATTATATCTTAGCCGTCAAATAATCAAAGAACAAGGTGGTTATATTCAAGCTGAATCAAAGATTGCCAAAGGCTCAGTCTTCAAAATCTTTCTTCCAAAATGAAATCTTTCAAAACTGTTAGATTTCAGAAAGATTGTGGAAAGAATCGCTTGTTACAATAAGTGCAGTGGAGAAATTCACTGCATTTTTATTTCAGGAGGTAATAATATGACAGTACTAAAAACAGAAAACTTGACAAAGATATACGGTTCGGGCGATAACAAAGTGACAGCTCTTAACAATGCTAATCTTAGTGTAGAGCAAGGAGAATTTGCAGCAATTGTTGGCACATCAGGTAGCGGCAAATCTACACTCCTGCATATGCTCGGAGGACTTGACCGCCCGACTTCAGGTAAAGTACTTGTGAAGAATAAAGATATTTTTTCTCTGAAAGATGAAGCACTGACGATTTTCCGCAGAAGAAAGATAGGATTTGTGTTCCAGTCCTTTAACCTTGTGCCAACGCTGAATGTGTATGAGAATATCGTGTTTCCGATACAGCTTGACGGCAATGATGTTGACGAAAAGTTCGTTGGTGAGGTCATACATTCTCTCGGTCTGGAAGATATGAAAAATCGTCTGCCGAATCAGCTTTCTGGTGGTCAGCAGCAGAGAGTTGCTATTGCACGAGCGTTAGCGACAAAGCCTGCCATTATCCTTGCGGATGAGCCTACAGGCAACTTGGATTCCAAAACAAGTCAAGATGTTCTCAGTCTGCTGAAAGTGACAGGACAGAAGTTCAGCCAAACAATTGTGATGATTACGCACAATGAAGCTATCGCACAGATGGCAGACAGGATTATCCGAATTGAGGACGGCAAAATCATTAAGGGCGGTGAGCCAAATGACTAAGGTGAATAACAAAAAAGTGATACGCCGTCTTGCTTTCCGTGAGCTTAAGCCTAACCGCAAGATGAATTTCATGGTTATACTTTCAATTGTGCTTACCTGTATCCTGTTTACGGCACTGACTTCTATCGGCGGTAATCTTCTGAACGGTTTTCAGCAGGAAACGATGCGGCAGGTCGGCGGTGACAGAATGGCAGGACTGAAATATGTTCTTCCCGAAGACTATGAGAAAGTGAAATCAGACAAAGCTGTCAGGGACGCAGTTTATAGAATTATTGTCGGACAGGCGGTCAATGAGGATTTCAGAAATATATCTGTTGAGATAAATTGTGCAGGAGATAAAGCGGCGGCAGAGTCTATGTTCTGTATGCCTAACACTGGCAGACTTCCCGAAGAATACAATGAAATTGCCGTCAGCACACTTGTTCTTGATGAGCTGAAACTGCCCTATGAATTGGGGATAACTGTTCCCATTACTCTTGATGTGGATGGTGATATTTCAGAGCATGAGTTTACCTTATGCGGATATTGGAAGGGCGAAAAAGTTGCAATGGCACAGGAATGTTGGGTATCAGGAGCATTTGCTGATGAATATGCACCTACTCCAACTGTAAGCTTTTATTCTCTTGATTTTCCAGAATATGCAGGTTATTGGTCGGTGGATTTCAACTATGCAAACAGTTGGGATATTGAGGGTAAAACAAGTAAGCTTATCACACGACTATACGGCAATGCCGAATTTATCCCCGATACAGGCATCAATTGGGCATACACTACAAGCAATGTCGATATAGAGATGCTGATTGGCGGTATTGTAATAATATTTGTTATCTTCGCAGCAGGCTATCTTATTATCTACAATATTTTTCATATAAATATATCTGCGAATATCCGAAACTACGGTCTGCTTAAGACAATAGGTACAACCTCAAAGCAAATTAAACATATGGTCAGGGTACAGGCGGCGATGTATTCAGCAATAGGCATACCGCTCGGACTTATCATAGGTGTACTGCTCGGGAAAGTATTGCTGAAATCTGTTATGAGTACACTTAACATATTATCGGTAAGCAGTTATTCTATCAGTGCAGGATTGCTGATGATTGTTTGTATCATTGCGGCTCTGTTAACATTTGCAACGGTAATGATAAGCTGTCACAAGCCATGCAAAATTGCTGAAAGCGTTTCGCCAATGGAGGCATTGAGATACAACGAAACAGACATCAGCACCAAAAAGAAAAACAAGAAAACAAGTAAAATTACTCCGCTTTCCATAGCACAAAATAATATGGCAAGAACCAGAAAGAAAACATTTGTGGTAGTGCTTTCACTTACACTCAGCATGGTACTTTTTAATACGCTGTTTACACTCATTAACGGACTTGATATGGATAAATTTATCAGTAATATGATTGTGGGTGATTTTATTGTGAGGCAGGAGCATTTCAGATATGATGGCGAAGAATTTAACACCATCACTCCAGATGATTTACAATATTTATCGCATATTGATGGTATACAGGAAGTGGATGCAGTTTATTATGATTTTGAATTCGGAAATTTACAGCTTGAAGGAAAACCTCTTGAAAAAGCCAAGCGTTTCTATCAGACATATTCTGCTGATGATGAATACGGAGAGCTTAATAGCATTACCGAAAACTACCTCAACTCTGATGTTTACGGTGTAACTCCAACAATAATCAACAAGTTTGAACCTATTCAAGGTACAATTGATACAGAAAAATTCTCTACAGGAAACTATGCAATTGTTTATACACAATATATTCCGCTTGGTGAGAATTATCCTGATGATGATTTCTTTTCAGTCGGTGATACAGTAGAACTCAAAGGAGAAAATGGTAAAAGTAAGTCCTTTGAAGTCATGGCAGTATGTGAAATGCCCTATACACTAAGTACACAGATGTACAGTATGCTTTATGCCAGCATTATAATTTCTGAAAATGATTACTTTGAGCTTTACGACAATCGGAATGCAATGACTGTTATGATAAATGCAGAGGAAAGTTGTTTTGATAATGTAGATACGCAGATACGCTATATGACAGACAGTAATAATTCCAAAGTAGTTCTGAAAAGCAGACAGACTTATGCAGACGAATATGCTGATTTCCTTAAAATGATAAAGCTGGTAGGCGGTACGCTCAGCGGTATTCTTGCCTTGATTGGAATATTAAACTTTGTAAATGCAGTGGTAACAAGTATTATCTCACGAAAGCGTGAATTTGCCATGATGTCCGCTGTTGGAATGACAGGAAAACAGCTCAAAACAATGCTGACTTGGGAGGGTATTCATTATGCTGTATTTACAACAATCTGCTCTCTTATTGTCGGAACACTACTCAGTTATGTTGTTGTGAACGGTATCGCAGGAGAAATGTTTTTCTTCACCTATCATTTCACACTTTTACCTATATTGATTTGCGTACCAATACTTCTTTTGCTTTCAGCGGTGATTCCGTCTATTTCGTATCGGACAATTTGTGGAGACAGCATTGTGAACAGGCTAAGAGAGAATTGAATGACAGCAAACACGCCAATGGGGCTATATCCCATTGACGTGTTTTTTATAATAAGTTATAATTTGAATTTCACTTCCGTTCTTTATCAATTTTAACTAATCTTTCTTTCATTAGGGGGTCAAATTGGGGTCAACTCAGCTCCAAGCAAAAAGACAACCCACGTAATTGCCCGTATTACGTGAGTTTAGCGACATTATTTTTTAAGATTTTATTAATTTCATCGGGTTATGAGAATCCAAAAATTCATATCATCTCATACCATTTAATCTAAATATCTCCAAAAAACGGCATTGTATTTCAAGAAAAATCGCATTATTTTCATTGTTTTCAAGGTAATTTTATCGTCGTAAGGGTACGGATAAGGGTATGATATTATCTTTTTATTTTACATCTTTTTCCCTCAAAAGCAATACCATATTTAAGAATTTTCTTGTAGCCCTCATTTACAAGACCAACTTCATACCGTCTGTCATCAATCTGCTGTAAAGCCACATCGCACATCTGGTCAAGACTTTCACCTTTACCTACTGACTTTATTTCCAGTATAACTGCAATTCCACGAGTAAGAACATTTTTAATTACAATATCATTGCGACCAGTACCGCTTTCACGGTTTGATTCAACAAGATACTCATCAGAATATTCAAGCAGTCCAACAAGAAAACCGTGATAGAAATTTTCATAGCCATCATGATAACTTATACTTTTTAGTAACCATCTGTTTACTTCAAGTTCAAAGATTTCAGCCTCACCGTTAAGAACTGCATTTAATAATACACTTTTATCAGCAATTCTTATCGACTCGTTAAACCACTGTCTGAATGTGTTTTCATAGGTAGTAATAATCTCTGTGTTAGGAATTACAGCAGTAAAATAACTGTATATCCCCTTCTGATATATCTGAGCAGGTTTAAGATAACCAGTATGGAGCAGAAAACTCCAGATATATTCAGACTTTACATTCATATTTGCATAAGTAATATCATCATACAACTGTTTATCTATCGAACCACCAGTGATGAGTGTTTCAATATCATTTTTTGTTTTCCTGTCACTTTTGGTTATAAGTTCATGAATAATGCTGTTTGAACTTGTATTGACCCAATATGTCTGTAGAATATGATTCTTGTTGTTTAAAGCAAACTGAATGTATTTCAATACACTCCATGGGTTATATATTTCTGTCTCACCAAACAAATAACCATCATACCATTTCTTTATTTCATCAAAGCAATCAGATAAATTGTAATATTCCAAACCTTCTTTGACTTCACTTTCAGTAAATCCAAAATAAGCTACAAACGCATTATCGGTCACAGAGTGAACAGAAAGATTATTCAGACCTGTAAAAATGCTCTCTTTTGATATACGCAGACAGCCTGTCAGAACACCAAATTCAAGAGAATCATTAGTCTTTAATACACTTTCAAAAACCGAACGGATAAGATTAATCATATCCTCATAAAATCCATTGAAATAGGCATTTTCTAACGGCACATCGTACTCGTCTATAAGAACTATTACTTTTTGTCCATACACCCATACAAGCAGTTTGACAGAAAATTAAGTGATGTATTATACATTGAATAATCTCCACGGCGATTGCAGATATTTAGAAAATCCTCCTTATCAGAATCAAAGATTTTATCTGATTTAGATATATCTCTATATCTGCGAAACTCGTTTGAAATTATCTTCTTAAATTCAGTTAATGCCAGCTCAAAACTGGGCTGTTTCATACTCTTCAAGGAAATACTGATAACAGGATATTGTTGCATATACGATTTATATTTATCCCCTGCTCCGGATATTGCAAGTCTATCAAAAAGATATGAATTATCCTCTTCTGTTTTTTCAAAAAATCTTTTGAGCATACTCATGTTAAGCGTTTTTCCGAATCTTCTCGGACGGGTAAAAAGAGTAACCTTTGAACCACTGTCAAGAATATCTTTGATAAGCATTGTCTTATCAACAAAATAACAGTTCATATCAATTATCTCTTTAAAATCCTCAATTCCAATCGGAATTGGTTTAAAACCTGCCATAGTATCACCTCACGATTTTCTATCAATTATATTATATCATATTCAAGAATAAAAAGCAAGATAAAAACAAAATTACCTCATTCAAAATATTTACTTCAAGTCGCCATTTGCCGGATTATCAAGAACCTTTCCTTTATCAGAAAAACGTGAGCCGTGGCAAGCACAGTCCCATGAATGTTCAGCGGAGTTCCATTTAAGTGCACAGCCCATATGTGGACATCTTTTAGTAGTTAGAGTAAACAAGTTTTTTACGGCTTTTGCACTGTTTATAAAAAGCTGTGGCTTAATAATACTTCTTGATGGACTGAAAATATCTGCATATTCATTTCGTCTGCCCATAACCATATCGCTGAGTATCATTGCAGATACCATTGCACCAGTCATTCCCCATTTATTGAACCCGCCTGCCACATACAGATTCGGAGTATTCCGTGAATATTTACCAATATACGGTATTCCATCAAGGCTCATGCAGTCCTGTGCCGACCAGTAAAATTTCTCATGAGCATCAGGATAGTGGAATTTTGTAAAGTCACGCAGTTCGTTCCAGTTTCCTCCTTTTTCACCTGTCCTGTGACCTCCACCACCGATGAACAGTAAACCGCCATAATTCCTGAAAGACATTCCCTTATGATTTTCGTCAACATACATACCATTTATATACTGAGCATTTTCCAAAGCAATAACGTATGAACGATGCTGATATAGCTTAAGAAAATAACTTCCATGTTTATTGATAAAGGGAAAATGAGTTGTAACAATTACCTTATCCGCCTTTATTCTGCATTTATCCGTAACTGCTGTAGTACCAATCATTTCACGCACGAAGGTATTTTCATATATGTTAAGTCCGTCTACAATCGCTGAAATAAATTTAAGCGGATTAAACTGAGCCTGCTTCGGAAATTTCACTGCTCCGACAGTCTTTATCGGTATCGGCAGACTTTCACACAATTCCGCTTTATAGCCAATTCTGCTAAGTATGTTTATTTCATTTTCAAGCGTTCTTCTATCATTTACAGAGTACACATAATTATCCTTTGTTTCATAATCGCACTCAATATTACGGCACATTTCTGTATATTTATCAAAAGCTGTCTTATTTGCATTCAGATATTTCTGAGCAGTTTCCACACTGCTGCTTCTGAGAATTTTCTGATAGTTAAGTCCATGCTGAAAAGTAATTTTTGCTGTTGTATTACGAGTTGTACCGAAGCATATTCTGTCCTTTTCCACAAGAATATATTTTACTCCGTTCTGGTGCAAAAAATATGCTGTGAGTATTCCTGCAATTCCTCCACCGATAATAAGAACGTCAGTTTTTATATCTTTTTCCGGTTCCGGAAATTCCGGCAATTTTGTATTAACATTCCATACTGATTCCATAGTGTCCTCCATTGTAAAAACGCCGTTTGTATAAATGCAAACGACGTTTAATTTTAGAATAGATTTTTATATATCCTGCAAATCTGCGGCAGGAATATCGTTCTCCAGATTATCACGTGCAAGGTCGTTGTCGATAGTCGGATATGCAGAAGATATCGGAATTTCGTGTGAGTATGATTTATTATGCCATACCTTTTGTGAAACACCTGACGTTCCTGCAATTACAGAATTTGCATGAATCTTTCCCGACTTTGCTTTTCCCTGAATCTCAGGTACAGGAGACACGTCGTTTCTTGGCTGTGTATGAGTGTATTCGGTACGCTTCATTCCTTTTTTCGCCATTTTACATCACCTCAGAATCAGTATGTGCAGAATGGATTAAATTATTCCTTCAGAAAGAGAATCATACACTAAAATGGACATCTGTTGTTTCACAAATGCAGAGAAATCAATCATTTCAGAAATATTCGTTATAGTCTGTATAATACCGCCCATGTTATTGCAGTCGGCATAAATAACAGCAACATCGTCTTTGTCTATGTATGAAACTGTCAAAGAAGGTGTAACATTATTTGATGTCCGTTTGTTAAACTCACTTACATACTGTGAATGCTCTTCTTCTCCTGCCACTACCTTGTGAAGGCAACCGCCACAGATTTTTTTGCCCTTTCTCGAATACCTTGCAATGCGCTTTCTGCATTTAACGCAGTACTCGTTCAATTCCTCCGGTAAATTGTCGGCATCGACCGGCTTATCAAGTAATTTTCTTCCTATCCATTCAGACTCAGGCGAGGTATCAAATAAAACCTTAGCCTTTTTTCTTTGTTCAAGCTCTGATTCTATATATGCCATAGTATCACGGTATTCCCTGCCAAGAATCCTTGAAAGCGGAATAAGCTCAGATATGTAATAAGCTGAATTTGCAGTAACAAGCATATCTTGAGCCAACTCTTCCAGTTCATTTACAAGGGCTTCATCCGTATCTGCGGGAACTAAAGCAAATAAATTTCCGCCGCCGTTATACACAACACTATCATATCCAAGTTTTGCTTTCAACAATTCAGGAACAGACTTGTCCTGCACAAGCGTAATCATTGTGCTTGCACCGCGTATATCCATTAATTCATTGTTTTCCAGATAGTACGATTTTATTTTGTATGTACCACCTTTCACAACCTTGACCTGAATATCAGGAACGGATACTGCACGTCCTTCCATATACTCAATTGCCGTTTTAGCACATTCAGCCGGAGCGTCTGCACCCGACTTCAAATAGAGGTTATATAAAATTTTCTCTAATTTTTCATTAGCGTTCATTACCCGAATCACTCCTGACAATCAGTTTTTGAATATGCTTTTATTATATCATATTTGTCAAAAAATGTAAATATATAAAAATAATTTTATGCAGTTTTTTACTTAAAGCGGTACTCATTCGCTGTAATGAGTACCGCTTTTCTTTTTATCAATTCCGAAATGGTAAGGTTTTACTTTTACAAAAACAAAAAGTAGCAATTTCCGTTTACAGCAATTCCATTATAGACAAAACAATAAAGATATGATATAATAGGTAGTA
>CAMWVV010000031.1 GCA_947177755.1 uncultured Ruminococcus sp.
ATATTAAAGACGGTAACTGTGTACGACTTTTCAAGGGTGATTTTTCGACAGTCGAAAAAGTAGCTTCTGACTATCTTGAAACAGCTAAAAGTTTTGAAGATGCAGGTGCTGAATGGATTCACATGGTTGACCTCGACGGTGCAAAAGAGGGCAGACCCGTCAACACAAAAATCTACACAGATGTTGCCGAAAAGACAAATTTAAAGGTTGAACTCGGCGGAGGTATCAGAAGTCTTGAAACTATCCGTGAATATCTTGATATGGGTATTTCGAGAGTAATTCTCGGCTCTGTCGCACTGAAAAATCCGAAACTCGTGCGTGATGCGGTCGAGAAGTTCGGAAGCGAAAAAATAGCAGTCGGAATTGACGCAATGAATGGCATGGTTGCAACTGAAGGCTGGCTTGAAACCTCTGATGTGAACTATATCGACCTTGCAAATCAGATGATAAAGTCAGGCGTTAAATATTTTATCTTCACTGACATCTCAAAGGACGGCACGCTTTCGGGCGTAAACAAAGAACAGCTTAAGGCTCTTGCGGACGGCACACAGAACTGCAATATAATTGCAAGCGGTGGAGTTCACACAATGGACGATGTTATAGCCTGTAAAAAAATGGGTCTTTACGGTACTATCTGCGGAAAGTCTATATATAAGGGTACGCTTAATCTTAAAGAGGCTATTGAATATGCCGAAAATTAACGACCTGAAACCCGACGGCATGGAGTTCAAAACAATGGGTGAACTTGGAAAATTCTATGGCGGATTATCAAGAAAATCAAAGGAAGATTTCAAAGACGGAAATGCAAAGTTTATAACGTATATGAATGTATTCAGCAATATTGCTTTAAATCTTGATGTAACTGGTACTGTAAAAATATCAGAATGTGAAAAACAAAATACAATACAGTATGGTGATGTATTATTTACAGGTTCGTCGGAAACTCCTGACGAGTGCGGAATGTCTTCCGTAATGACAATGAAAACAGATGAAAAATTATATCTTAACAGTTTTTGTTTTATTTATCGTTTTAACAATTCTGAATTGTTTTTACCAGCATTTTCAAAATATTTATTCCGTTCGGAATATCTAAGAAAGCAAATAATCAGAATTGCAAGCGGAACTACAAGGTTTAATTTATCTAAATCCCAAATGTCTAAATTGAAAATCCCTGTACCGCCTTTAGATGTACAGCGTGAAATTGTCAGGGTACTTGACAATTTTACAGAGCTTATAAAGGAGCTTAAACATGAACTTATGCTCCGTAAAAAGCAGTATCAATATTACAGAGATTATCTTTTAACTTTCGGCGATGATGTTGAGTGGAAAACACTGGGAGAAATTTTCGAAATAAAAAACGGTCTTAATAAAGAAAAATCTGCTTTTGGTAAGGGAAAACCAATAATTAATTTTACTGATGTGTATAAAAATAGGTGGTTGAATAAAGATTCATTTTCAGGGCTTGTTGATGTTACACCTGATGAAATTGAAAGATATAAAGCTAAAAAAGGAGATGTTTTTTTTACAAGAACATCGGAAACCAAAGAAGATATTGGCATGGTAAGCACTTTGATAGATAATGTATCTGATTGTGTTTTCAGTGGTTTTGTTTTGAGGGCAAGACCAACAACAAATTTATTGATTCCTAAATTTTGTTCTTATTATTTTTCAACTTATAACGTTAGAAAACAGATAATAAAACAGGCTTCTTTTACCACAAGAGCTACAATAACCAGTAAAAATTTATCTAAAATTAATATTCCAATACTACCGATAGAGGAGCAGGAAAGAATTGTAAAAATCCTTGATAAATGCACAGAACTCATAGAACTTCTTAAACGTGAAACTGAACTCAGGGAAAAGCAATACGAATACTACAGAAAAAAACTTTTGACTTTTTAACAATTATGAATTAATATAAAAGGAGGTTAAAAAAATGCTTGCAAAAAGAATAATTCCGTGCCTTGATGTCAGAAACGGCAAGGTAGTAAAGGGAGTAAACTTCGAGGGTGTCCGAGATGTCGGCGACCCTGTGGAATGTGCGGAGGAGTACAACAGACAGGGGGCTGATGAAATAGTTTTTTATGACATAACGGCTTCTTTTGAGGGCAGGGGAGTTTTTCTCGACGTAGTGAGAGAGACCGCAAAAAAAGTTTTTGTACCGCTTACCGTCGGTGGCGGAATAAAGACGGTTGACGATATCCGTGAAACTCTGCGTGCAGGTGCGGACAAAGTTTCAGTAAACTCTCAGGCAGTAAAAAATCCACAGCTTATAAAGGACGGTGCGGATATATTCGGCAGTCAGTGTATCTGCGTAGGAATTGACGCAAAGAAAATTACCGACCATAAGTGGACGGTATATATAAACGGCGGACGTGTTGACATGGGTCTTGACCTTATCGACTGGGTACATCAGATTGAAAAACTCGGAGCAGGTGAAATCTGTCTCAACTCAATAGATGCCGACGGCACGAAAGAGGGTTTTGACATTGATATGCTTAAAGCCGTGTGCGACAATTGCAGTATACCGGTTATTGCAAGTGGCGGTGCAGGAAAGATAAACGACTTTGCGGAAGTCTTTGAAAAGACAGGTGCAACAGCTGCGTTGGCAGCTTCGCTGTTCCACTTTAAAGAACTTACGGTGCAGGAAGTAAAGGCATATTGCAGAAACAAGGGCATTGTTGTTAGATAGATATACGGGAGGTTATTTATATGCTGAATAAAATCAGAAAAATATATCCGTTTATTTATGGGGCTTTCGGCAGTCTCGGACTTATATGCTGTACAAATATATTTTTAGATTTTGATTATAAAATCTCTGAACACCCTTATGCACACCCGTTCTGTCTCATTGCCGGAAGCCTTTCACTGATTATATGTATGGCTGTATTCTGTCTTGACATAATGTCGTTTATAGACGAGGAGAGAAAACTTCGCCGTCTTTTGCGTACAATTTATATAACCTTAATATTATTTATAGGTTTTGCGGGTATGTGGTCGAGAATGTGGACGGTTGTAAGTGCATTTATAAAATACATGGGGTGGTGATAAAATGAAGATAATCTATAAAGATACTCATAGTTTCAGACGTGAACAGCTTGAAAACTTGTTTTTGTCTGTTGAATGGTCGTCAGGGCATTACCCTAATAAACTTGTAACGGCAATGGAAAACTTTGAAACGGTTTTTTCCGCATGGGACGGCAATAAACTTGTCGGCATGATATGTGCAATGGACGACGGAATTATGACGGCTTATGTTCATTATCTGCTTGTAAATCCCGAATATCAGGACAAAAAAATAGGCAGAGAACTTGTCAGAATGGCAAAGGAAAAATATTCTGATTATCTCAGAATAGTAGTGGTTGCGTATAATTCGGAAATTGCTTTCTATGAAAAGTGCGGATTTGAAAAATCAGATAATGCAAGTCCGATGTTTATAACGTCATTATGGACTTAGAAGGGAGAATAAAATGATAAAAATTGACCTGAATGACCTTGACAAGTTTTTTGTAAAAGGTGAACTGATTCCTGCAATCTGCTATGAAGTGAACACTAAAACGGTTCTTATGCTTGCATACATGAACAAGGAGAGCCTGAAAAAAACTCTTGAAACAGGCTACACATGGTTCTGGAGCAGGTCGAGGCAGGAATACTGGAACAAAGGGGCGACTTCGGGACATTTACAGAAAGTTGTATCAATTTACGGCGACTGCGATAATGACACGCTTTTAGTGAATGTCGAGCAGACAGGTGTTGCGTGCCATACGGGAAGTTACAGCTGTTTCTTTAACGAAATCTATAACAACGAGGAGAAGTAAAAATGACTGTATATGAAGAAATTTTTGAAGTAATCAAAGAAAGAAAAAAGCAGTACGAAAACGGCACTTCTGCTGAAAATTCGTACACCTGCTATCTTTTCGACAAGGGAGTTGACAAAATCTGCAAGAAAGTCGGCGAGGAAGCAACGGAGACTGTTATTGCCGCAAAGAACGGAGACAACGACGAACTTATGAACGAAATAAATGACCTGCTTTATCATGTCATGGTACTTTGTGCAAATCAGGGACTTGAATGGTCAGACGTTGAAAAGGTTCTTGACGAGAGAAACGAAAAAATCGGAAATCTTAAAAAGTTTCACGAGGTTGACAAAAATTCATAAAAATAATGAGCAGGATTTTTATGTCCTGCTCGTTTTTTGTAATATCGGATAATCTGTGCCGTTTATATTAAGAATATAGTTTTGGTTGAAGTCTTCCACATAAGCGAAAAAATGAGTATGAATATCACTGACGGAAAATTCCTCAAACACAGAACCAATATTGTCAGAAATTCTTACATCATCATACGGCGGTGATACAAGAATATAAGCGTTATTGCCTTTTCTTTCATAAGTTATCATTACAGGCGTTGCCACTTCATATAAATTTGGCATACAGTCTTCCGCACGTAACAGTTTTTGTCTGACCGGCAGAAATGGATTTTTCCATTTTTCACCATCAAGGCTGATAAGAGACGTTTTCATTGCTGATTCGTTCCCATATATGATTAATGCGGTGTTTTCCTGCTCGACAGTCCTGATAATTGTACCGTTGACTGCATATCTGAAAGCGTCTTGCGGAGAATCGAATTTAATAAACAGATTTTCAAACGGCATGATAACTAATATCAGTGATATTATAATGGCAGAAACAGTTTCTGATATACGTAATTTTGATTTGTTTTTCCATATATATGCAACAAACAGAATAATAAGTACAGCCAGTAAATATCTTATTTTAATCATAATAATCACCTCTTTTGAAAAACAGACAAAGCACAATACAAACACTTTGTCTGTCAGTTGAATTATTTTGTTTCTTTGCGTATAACCGTGCCAGTCGGGAAAATCAAATCAGACTTAAATGAAAATTTCATCATAGCGTGGTTAGCCGTCTGAATCTGTTCATTATTTTCGTCGTAAAGCGTATCAAGTGTAAGTACAACAGGCTTTGCGGACGGTGCAAGAAGTTCAACGGTATCACCTGCAAAGAACCTGTTACGCTGTGTACAGTAGACCGTACCGTTTTCGCACTTTTCAACAACCGCCACAACGTCGTAATTACGTATATAACCGCTGTTCTCATAGTACTGGGAGTTTTCGGGAGTACCGAAGAAAAAACCGCTGCAATATTTCCTGTGGCTTACCTTATAGACTTCATCACGAATCCAGTCGGGAAGTACGAAATTATCGGGATTCCTGTAATATTCGTCAACTGCCATTCTGTAAGCGTTTGTGACTACTGTCACATAATACGCCGACTTTGCACGTCCCTCAATTTTCAGACTGTCCACGCCTGCCTTTGCGAGTTTGTCAATATGTTCAATCATGCACATATCTTTTGCATTGAGGATATATGTGCCTTTTTCGTCCTCAAAAATCGGAAAGAACTCATTCGGACGCTTTTCTTCAACAAGGTGGTAACCCCACCTGCACGGCTGGGCGCATTCCCCACGGTTAGCATCACGGTTTACGAGATACTGCGACAATAAACATCTTCCCGAAAACGACACACACATTGCACCATGTACAAAAACCTCAATTTCCATGTCGTGACTGGTTCTGGCACGTATTTCAGCGATTTCGTCAAGGGACAGCTCTCTTGCGAGAACTATCCTCTTTGCACCCATGTTATAGAGTTCACGGGCTGTGACGTAATTTACAACACCTGTCTGTGTGGAAATGTGTATTTCCATATCGGGAGCATATTTTTTTATAAGTGAAAGCAGACCTATATCAGCCACTATAAGAGCGTCAACTTCCGCTTCGACAGCTTCACGGACAAACTGTTCAAACTGCGGTATTTCGTTGTTGCGTGGGAGAGTGTTGCAGGTGAGATAAACTTTTATTCCCTTTGCGTGTGCAGACTTTACGGCATTGACAAGCTGTTCAAAGTCAAAATTAAGGGGAGAAGAACGCATACCGAATTGTTTTCTGCCGAGATATACAGCGTCCGCACCGTAATTTACAGCGGCGTTGAAACGTTCTTCGTCGCCTGCGGGAGCGAGGACTTCAAGATTCTTCATTGTTTTCAGCCTCTCTTTCGGCTGCGATTGAAGAAGCTATATATTCGTCAACCTGTCCTTCAACCATTTCCTGATACATATAATGTTCGTCGAGAGTTTCGGAGAAGTAAGTCTGACCTGTATAAATATTAGCAATAAAGTAGAAGTAATTGCTTTCAAAGGCTTCGAGAACTGCGTCTATAGCTTCGATACCAGGATTACATATTGCACCCGGAGGAAGTCCGGGACCTACGTATGTATCATAGGCATCAACAACAGTTTTATCGTACACGTCCATTTTCGCTTTTACAAACTCGGCATAGTTTGAAGTAGGGTCGGACTGGAGAAGAGGGAATACATCGGCGTTTCTGAGTCTGTTCCAGAAAACAGAGGCAACAAGCGTCATTGTGTCGGTGTTTGCTGCTTCTTTCTGTACGATTGAAGCGAATGTTATAAGCTGGTCAAGCGAAAGACCAAGACTTTCCATTCTTGCATATCTTTCATCAGTCATCTTGTTGTCGAAATTGAGATAGATTTTCTGGCACACCTGTTCGGGTTCCATATTTTCATAGAAGAAATACGTATCAGGGAAAAGATAACCCTCCATTTTGTAGAATTTAAGTGTTGCATCTGTGGGGAGTTTGTTTTCAAAGTCGAATCCAAGACCGCCCGAATTGAAATAGAAAATAAAGTCATCTGCTGAACATATACCGTTTTCTTCAAGAATCTGTGCGGACTCAAAGAGAGTTGAACCCTCGGGGAAAGTCACTTCAACTGTTTCCTGTTCATTTTCCTCGTCAATGCTGGTAAGTTCGTTTATGATAGTTTCATAAGCCATATTCGGACGCACAAAATGCTCACCTGCAATATACAGTGAATCCGATTTCCTGAGACGGCTGAAAAGCTGAAAACATTCCGGTGACTTTATAATTCCCTCATCTTTGAGAAGTATGGAGATTTCTTCGGTTGTTGCTCCTTCGGGAATAACGATAAGATGTGTGTTTTCGCTTTTTCCGATACCGAGCATATCACGCCCGAAAGCAATAATGACGAGTGAAAGGCACACTGAAACCGCAAATATAAACGTTGTAAGAATAATAATTCCCGGCAGTCTGCTTCTTCTTTTCTTTTTCTTCTTCTTTTTTCTCTTTCGGGGAATGTCCTTTACCTGCTCCTGATAGTCCTCTTCTTCATATGCTTCGTTGGCATCGGAATATTCTTTATAGTCTTCTCCGTCAACGCTTTCCGCTTCTTCGAGAATAACTATATCTTCCACATCGGGTTCAGGGGAAATATTTTCATTGATTTCTTCGTTTATGATGTCCTTGTCATCTTTTTTCTGCATGGCAGAATATCATCCTTTCTGGTGTTAAAATATAATCGACCTTAAGGTCATGTTGCATAACAGGCAGATTGTCGGTAATAAGTTCCTCATAGGAAAGAGCCGTTTTTTGCATCTGCGGATACTTTGCAAGAAACCTGTCATAATAACCACCGCCGTAACCGAGTCTTGAGCCGTCTGCCGTGAAAGCAAGTCCAGGTATAACGCAAAGCGTTCTTTCGGTTATAACGGGCTGGGGCAGGGAAGTATCAGGTTCGTATATGCCATACATACCTTTATGAAGTTCGTCGGGGGATTCCACAATGTGAAATGTCATAATACCGTCCCTGTGTGATTTCGGGAAAGCAACCGTATATTTTCCGAGCATTTCTTCTGCAATGGAAAAAGTATCAATTTCAGTACCGAACGACGCATATAATAACACAGTATCATAATTTTCAAGCTGTCTGATAAAAGCGTTACGGATTGCAGTATCTTTTTTCGTCCTGTCTTCGATATTTTTTCTTATCTCCGAAAATTTTTTTCGCAGTAATTTCTTGTCTTCCATAATCAGTCAAAGAGAATAGCGGAACGCTGTCTTTTGCTTTCTTCCTCAGAAACAGCCTTTTCAACGAGTTTCAGACCAAATTCAACAGCTGCACCAGCTCCTCTTGCCGTAATGAAGATACCGTCCGTTTCAACAGCACCGTCACCGATTACAGCACCGTCAAGCTGAGTTTCAAAGCCTGTATAGCATACAGCTTTTCTGCCGTTCAGCAGACCTTTATGACCGAGAATTGACGGAGCGGCACAGATAGCACCGATAAATCTGTTGTTCTCTGCACAGTAGTCAATTGCTTTCTGAACATATTCCGATTTTTCAAGATTTAGAGTACCTGGCATACCACCCGGAAGCACAATCATTTCAAGCTCTTCGTCAAGGCGTATTTCCTGAGCGATAGTGTCGGCAATAACGGTGATACCGTGAGAGCCTTTTATAATGTTGTCGCCGATACCGACAGTAACAACATTTTTTCCTGCACGTCTGAGCAGGTCAACAGGTGCGAGGGCTTCGGTTTCTTCAAAACCGTCTGCAAGAAAAACATAAATCATAATAAAAAATTCCTTTCATTTAAATTCAACAATGTATTTGTTTAAAAGAAAAACAGGGTGATATGACAGTTTCGCCTTGCGGAGACCGTCAATTCCCAAATCTTCCTCACGGTTGATATATTCAAAATCCACAGCGGCAGACTTTGCAAATAAATTATTTACTGCGGTATATATTCCGTCAAAATTTCTGTCAGCCTTTTCTATATGCACACAGAAAGTGTCCGAGTTAAGCGGTTCGCCGATTGTAACCGCCGAAACCTTTCCGTCAATGCGTATGATACCGCCCTTAAGACCGAGTTCGCCGAAATAATTGAAATACGTATTTATAGCGTACTGTTCGGCAACGGACGAATAATTACCCTCCCTGTACCTGTTATTATAGTCCTCGGTACAGAAAGAAATACAGTCATCAAAATCCTTTTCTTCAATCATTGAGAATGTATAGTCAAGCGACTGAAAATGTGCAAGATGATTTCTTTTGCCATGATATTTTTTTCCCGAAAGATTAATAAGGTCGGAGGAACGGTATATATAATCTGAACTGTCCCTGTCGTATTCATATGTGAAGCTGTCGAGAAACATTTCTTTCAGCATATCAAGTGATTTTTCCGTAACTCCCGTAATACGCAGGGGAAAACCGAGAGAGCAGGTATATTTTCCGAGTTCGCTGAAAAGCTCCCTGTAATCTCCGTCACCAGACGGAAAATTAAAGTAAGGGATATTATCGGTTCTGTCATAAGAACATACTATATAAAAATTCCTGTAAAAAGAAATTTTGGAATCGGCAAGGCGTTTCCATGCCATATTGTTTGCAAAAGAATATTCACAGCCCATAAAATCGGATTTTCTGAGACAAGCGGTTATATGTTCCCTGTCTGAAATATCAATGTCACGAAATTCAAGCATTTTCTTCCCCTGTATTTTTAAGGTTACTGAAATATTCCCTTACCTCTGAAATTTTACCGCATGACATTTTTCCTTCAGGACATTTTCCGTCGGCAACGCATGAAGGACCTGCATGGCTGAAAATATTCGGTGCAGTTTCCATGCATAATTTAAGCATTTCGTCTGCAACGGCACGTATTTCCCACTGCGCTCTCCTGCAGCAGCGGTGACGGAAGAAATTGAAAAGTGAACGGACATTCATTGTAACAACAATTTTTGTTTCACAGGCATTGGGAAGTATAAAACGGGCATCTTCATTGGCGGTCTTGCGTGCTTTCGACAGTGCTGTCTTTTCGTCAAGCCCCCCATTCATAAGCCTGATTTTATGACTTTCGGTGAGCAGGTCGGCAATTCTGGCATAACTTTCTGTAATTTCATTCATTATGCGGTCAAATTCGCCTTTCGCTTCGGGGATTGCTTCGATTTCGGGAGGAGTGACAAATTCAAAACCGTTTTCGTTTACATACCGCTGACTTTTCTGCGAATATGAAGCAATTCTGTGACGCACCAGCTGATGTGAACAGGCACGGGAAATGCCCTCTATACCGAATGTAAATGAAACGTGTTCCATAACACTCTCATGACCGACGGAAACAAGCATTTCAATAAAACTTCTTGTTTTTTCTTCGGTAAGCCCGTCCCTTAAAGAGCCTATGTCACTGCTTGAATAACAGAGTTTTGCGGCGGTTGCAGCAAGCCTTTCGGGGTCGGGAGTATGCGATATAAGATTTACTTTCATCATTAAGACCTCCGCTTGTGAGAATACATATATTTCTATTTTACCATTTTCATGACTGTAAGTCAAGGATAAGACGGAAATAAATTATGGTAAATTTTTTTAAAAATTGAAAATAAAGTGACAGAATGAAAAAAATTTCTTTATGGGTATGGACATTTTCATAAAAAAGTTGTATAATAGATTAGTATCTGTAAATTTTACTAATTGGAGGAATGTTTAAAATGATGAAATTCAATAAACTTGTAGCGTCAGCTGCGGCTTTTGCACTTGCGGCTACTGTTGTCGGCTGTACTCCCGCAATAGGAAAGGGAACTGAAACGGCAATGACCGCAGACGGATATGATGTAAGTTCCGGTATGTTCATATTCTACACCATTCAGGCTTATGAGGACGCAGCAGATATTTTGCAGACAAAGAACGGCACTGTCCCTACCGTAAAGGAAGTAAAGAATGCACATATTGACGACATTGAGGCTAAAGACTGGATTCAGAACAAGGCTACAGAATACTGTATGACAATTGCCGCCATTGAAAATGAATTTAAAAAAATAGGCGGACAGCTTTCAGGTGAGGAACTCAGCGAGATAGACCAGATAGCAGATAATTTTATTGATTCGGAACAGAACGGCATCTATACAAAAAACGGTGTCGGCAAAGACTCAATAAAAGGCATTGTAAGTGCAACCGGAAGCGGTTCTAATTATTATGGCGAATACGAGTATATGCAGAAATACATATTTGACCATTATTACGGATTCGACGGAGAAAAAGGCTGTTCGGAAGAAGAACTGAAAGACTATTTTGACGAAAATTTTGCAAGAGTCAAGTATATTTCAATCAGTCTTACAGACGAAGAGGGCGAAGCTCTCAGTGATGACGAAAAAAAGAAACTCCGCAGAAAAGCAGAAGAATATGCAAAAAAAGTAAACAGTGAATCAGACGCAATGGACAAAATGTACAAGATGAATGAGATGCAGGAAGATTATGACGAATATGTTGCATCGATGACTACTTCTGCCGACGAAGAAGAAACAACAACTACTACAACTACTACTGCCACAACAACCGATTCGGACGAAACCCAGACAACAACCACTACAGACCCTTATGAAAATGAACGTCTTGTCCAGAGGTATACAACAACTACAGCAGACGAAACGGAAAATAATTCCACAGGTTCAACGACAACAGCCGAAGAAGAGGAAGAATCGGATGACGAAAAAGCTGACAGGGAGTTCAAAGAATATGTATTCAGTGACAAACTCAGCATGAACAAGGCAGAAGTTTATGATTATGATGAAAATACTATCTATGTGATTATCAGGGGAGACCTCAGAGAACGTATGACGGAAGACGACTACTGGTCGGAAGACTATATATACAATCTCCAGCTCCTCAGATACAATGATGACTTTGTTGATTATCTTGAAAAGCTTTCGGGCAATATAATCCCTCAGAAGAATAATTCTTCTTTCAGAAGATATGAACCGTTCAAACTTGACCTTTCGTCACTTGAACCTGAAAACTGAAACAAATAATTTCAAAGGGCTTTGCAGTCTGATTGCATAGCCCTTTATTTTACGGAGGATTGAGATATGATTTATACAGAACTTACAAACAAAGCCATGCGTATTGCCTATAACGCCCATCACGGACAGTATGATGTGAACGGTGTGCCGTATATTTTTCACCCTTATCATGTCGCCGAACAGATGACCGACGAAATAACAGTTTGTACGGCACTTCTGCACGACGTTGCAGAAGATACTGAAATTACTATTGAACAGCTTGAAAGTGAGTTCCCGTCGGAAGTGACGGAGGCACTTAAACTTCTTACTCATAATAAAGATACGGACTATTTCATGTATATCGAAAAAATAAAGTCAAATCCCGTTGCAAAGGCGGTAAAGCTTGCCGACCTTGCACACAACTCTGATATGAGCAGGATTACAGACAAAAATGCTGTTTCCGAAGAAAAACGTGAACACTGGATTTATAAATATTCAACAGCGAAAAAAATTCTTGAGGCAGATTAACAGGAAAAATTGTATATTTTGCATGGTGACAACTGCAAAAAAATATGGTATAATATTTTCTGCGAATATATATGGAGGGAGGAATCATTCTGGAATTTAAAGCCAACAGCGGTGCATGGGGAACTATGTTCGGAGTTCCGTGTGTGGTTGCCGATAATTTTCTTAAACTTGCAACAGGCGAACAGATTAAAGTGCTTCTGTACCTGCTCCGTTGTTCCGGTCGGGAATGTTCGGAAGAGGATATAGCAGCAAATACAGGGGTAAGCATACAGGAAGCTACAGACGCTGTTCTTTTCTGGCAGCAAGTAAATGTGCTTACTCCCAATCAGCTTTCTTCTCCTGTTCAGTCTTTATCAGTCATACAGCCACAGACGGAACCAGTAAATACACCGCTGGCATCAGAAAATCAGATATCTGTTTCCGAAAATCCACCTAAACAGAAAAAAATAAAACCTGTATCTCGTAAAAAAACATGGACGGGTACTGAAATAGAACATATGAAAAAAGAATCAGCCGATATATCGGAATTATTTGAGGTTGCACAATCATATCTTGGTATTCTTAAACCTGCTCAGACAGACTCACTTATATATATGCATGAATATCTTGGTTTGAAGAAAGAAGTTATAATTACCCTTATAAGTTATTGTTGTTCAATAGAACAAAAACCTCCTAACTACATAGAAAAAATAGCGAATCAATGGGCTGAGGATAATATAAACACTTTGGAGCAGGCACAGGAAGAAGTACAGCGTCTTACATCTTCACACGAATATATGAATCAGATTATGAGAATTTTTGAAATGAAACGTCTCGCAAAAAAGCAGAAAGACTTTATAGAGCAGTGGCAGAACATGGGAATGGATATTGAAATGATTAATTATGCCTACGAAAAAACTCTTGAACAGATTAACGAGCTTTCTTTTCCGTATATAAACAAAATTCTTGTGTCGTGGCATGAAAGCGGATTCAAAGACATTAAAAGCGTATGTGAATCCGAAAACGTCTACAGTCGTAACAATATAAGGAAAGACAGCAGAAAGGACGATGATTTTGACGTTGATATGTACAGTATATGTATAAATAATTATGAGGTAATATAAATGAATTCTGAAATATTTGAAAAAGCACAAATAATTATACAGAACCGCCGGAGAAATGCTGTGATAGAAAGTGAAAGGCGTACAGATGAAATAAATAATAAAATTCCTCAGATTAAAGTGATAAATGACACCATATTTAATACGGGACAAGAAACTGTAAAAATTATATTTGCTGAAAAAAACAGGAATTTACAACAACAGAAAATAGAAAAGCTTCAACGTGATAATCTTGAAGCACAAGCAGTATCAAGACAATTGCTGGTTGCTAACGGTTATCCTGCCGACTACCTTGATATTCATTATAACTGTAAGAAATGTAATGATACAGGTTATTCTGAAAATAATATGTGTGAATGTTTTACTAAACTCTGCGGAAAACTTGAAGCAGATGAAATCAATAAACATTCACAGCTTGAACTTTCAAGTTTTGATACATTCAGTCTTTCGTATTACAGCGGAAATGATTATTTTAATATGAAAAGTCATTTTGAACATTTAAAACAATATGCAGAAAATTTTACTTCTCATTCAAACAGTATCCTTATATTCGGAAAAACAGGTCTCGGCAAAACGCATCTCTCCCTTGCCGTTGCAAACAAGGTACTTGAAAAAGGTTACAGCGTTATATATGATTCCGCTATAAATATTCTGAAAGAAATGGAAAAGGAACATTTCAGCCGTGAGCATATCTCTGAAATGACTGATTTGGTTATGGAAACAGACCTTCTTATTCTTGACGACCTCGGAACAGAACATACTACACCGTTTTACAGTTCGACTATATATAATATAATAAATACACGTCTTAACCGTAAAAAACCCACTATTATAAGTACCAACCTTGATTATGAAGGAATAAGCAAGAGATATGAACCAAGAGTAGCCTCACGGCTTACAACTATGTATGCCAATATGAATTTTGTCGGTTCAGATGTACGCTTACAGAAAAAGAACGAAAAGACAAATCCCAGCCGATACTGAACACAATGAAAACAGACCTGACAATATGAGCAGGTCTGTTTTTTGTTTAAAAAGGCGTTGTGTCGTACATTTTTTTAAGTTTTTCGATAGCTTTCTTTTCAAGCCTTGATACATATGAACGTGAAATACCAAGCTTTTTTGAAGTTTCGCTTTGAGTATGCGGACTTTTTCCGTAAAGACCATAGCGATATATGATAATTTCAAGTTCACGCCTGTCAAGGCACTTGTCAAGAAATTCATATAACTGCCGTGAACGAATCATTAAATCAACCTGTTCATGAATGTCAGCACCGTCATCAATTAAATCCATCAGTGTAAGTGCATTGCCGTCCTTATCAACTTCCACGGGTTCGTTTATATATATATCACCTGCGGTTTTCTTTGCGGAACGGAAACTCATAAGTATTTCATTTTCAATGCACCTGCTTGCATAGGTAGCGAACTTTGCACCGTTTTTATAGTCGAAAGTAGAAACGGCTTTTATAAGACCTATTGTGCCTATTGAAATCAGTTCGTCCTGTTCGGGAACGGCAGAAACATATTTTTTTACTATGTGTGCGACGAGACGTAAATTGTGTTCTATAAGCTTGTTGCGTGCAGACTTGTCACCGGCTGCCATTTTAATAAAACATTCTTCCTCTTCTTTTTTTGAAAGAGGCTTGGGAAAGGCATTGTTTCCCTCAATGTGCAGGGCAAAGAAGAAAAGATTTTTGATAAGTTCGATAAACATAAAGCTACACCTCCGCAAATATACTATGCACGCAGGCTTGAACAATAGTTCTTTTTTCTGAAAATTTTTCTTGCAAATATCCGTGAAATGTGGTATTATATTAAGGAATGTTTTATAAAAAAGGAAAGGAGAGGCTGTTTTTTTCAGACAGCTTATAAAGATATATGGCTAAAAGGAATGATTATGGCAACGACAGTATAACAATGCTCAAAGGTGCGGACAAGGTAAGGAAACGTCCGGCAGTCATATTCGGCTCAGACGGACTTGACGGCTGTGAACATTCTGTATTTGAAGTTATTTCAAACTCAATAGACGAGGCACGTGAAGGTTACGGAAAGAAAATCATCATCACCCATTACAGAAACCACGATATAGAAGTTGAGGATTTCGGACGTGGCTGTCCTGTTGACTTCAACAATAACGAACAGCGTTATAACTGGGAACTTGTCTACTGTGAACTTTATGCAGGCGGTAAATATGACGATACGGCAGAATCATATGAATATTCGCTGGGTCTTAACGGTCTTGGTCTGTGTGCCACACAGTTTTCGTCTGAGTTCATGGACGTTGAAGTAATACGTGACGGTTTTAAGTATAATCTTCACTTTGAAAAGGGCGACAATATCGGCGGATTAAAAAAAGAACCCTGCCGTAAGAAGCAGACGGGAACTAAGACACGCTGGCGACCCGATTTGGAAGTATTTACCGATATAGCTGTATCAGACGAATATTTCTGTGATATTCTCAAAAGACAGGCTGTGGTTAATCCGAATATACTGTTTGTTTTCCGTTCGGAAAACGAAAACGGTGATTTTACGGAAACAGAATTTATATATGAAAATGGTATAACAGACTATGTGACAGAGATAGCAGGGGACAAGGTTCTTACAACCATTCAGCACTGGAGTGCGGAAAAAAGAGGACGTGACCGTGACGACAAGCCCGAATATAAAGTTAAACTTGACGTTGCTGTAACTTTTTCAAATAAGGTCAAACTTACCGAATATTACCATAACTCAAGTTTTCTGGAGCATGGCGGTTCTCCCGAAGACGCTGTTAAACGTGCCTTTGTGTATCAGATTGACAGCTTTATAAAACAGAATAACGGTTATCAGAAGAACGAGAGTAAAATAAGCTATGTTGATGTTGAAGAATGTCTGATACTTGTTTCATCGTCGTTTTCAACACAGACTTCCTATGAGAATCAGACAAAGAAAGCTATTACAAATAAATTTATCCGTGAGGCTATGACGGAGTTCCTTAAACATCAGCTTGAAATATACTTCATAGAAAATCCCGACGAGGCACAGAAAATCTCCGAACAGGTTCTTATAAACAAGAGGAGCAGGGAGAACGCCGAAAAAGTCCGTCTGAACGTAAAGAAGAAACTGACGGGAAGTATTGACCTTTCAAACATGGTGGAAAAATTTGTTGACTGCCGTACAAAAGACGTTACCCGACGTGAAATATATATAGTTGAGGGTGATTCGGCTTTAGGTTCGGTAAAGCTTGCCCGTGACGCTGAATTTCAGGCGGTAATTCCCGTGCGTGGAAAGATTCTCAATTGTCTTAAAGCCGAGTACACTAAAATTTTCAAAAGTGAGATAATTACAGATCTTATAAAAGTACTCGGCTGTGGTGTGGAAGTCAACACAAAAGCTAATAAAGACCTGTCCACATTCAATATAGACAATTTCCGCTGGAGCAAGATTGTAATATGTACTGATGCGGACGTTGACGGTTTTCAGATTAGAACACTTATTCTCACTATGCTTTACAGACTTACACCGACGCTTATTGAAAAGGGGTATGTATATATAGCGGAATCGCCGTTGTTTGAGATTAACACAAAGGATAAAACATACTTTGCATACACGGAGCAGGAAAAACAGCATATTCTCAAAATGATAGGCAACAAGAAGTATACTATACAGCGTTCAAAGGGTCTTGGTGAAAACGAGCCTGATATGATGTCACTTACTACCATGAACCCCGATACAAGACGTTTAATCAAGGTTACAGCGGACGATATAACGGAATCGGCGGAAGTCTTTGAAATGCTTTTAGGTGACGACTTGCAGGGCAGAAAACAGTATATTTCTGAATACGGTGCGGACTATCTTGAACTTGCGGACATAAGTTAAAGAAAAATTATGCCTGCTCCATAAATAATAATTTTACGAAAATTTCAGATATGGAGCAGGTTTCTATGTTTTTTGTGCATAATTTACAGTGTATCTGCCGTCTGGAAACCTGACTTTTTGTGAATCTTAAACAGGAAAGGAGTGATTTACAATGGTAAGTAGTAATTTTGGGGGATTGGTTTTTATTTTACTTTATGTTGCTTTTATAGCATGGATAATGATATTATGTATAAAGGAAGCTAATAAAATCGTTAAGTCAGAAATTTCAGAAAATGAGCAGGATAAACCGAAAAATCAGGGGATTGCTATGATAGGGATAAACTTTTTGATAGCTTTTGTCATATCTATTGTCATATCTATGACAATTGGAGATATAATGCAAGGAATTGGTTTTTTCTTTATTTTTGGAATACCATTCATATGGTTGCCGTTAATGCTTACGGGCTTTAATATAAGAAACCTGATAAAAAATAACCATACAGCAATAGGTACAGACATGGCAACTATATTTATAGGCGGAGTTTATCATCTGTTGCTTTTGGACATATTGAGTGATGGTTTGTACGGAAGTATGACCTGCAAACCCTATACAGAAGCTGTATATCCCGACCAGTATCACGAAATGATAAACAGTGAATATGGTGCAATAATAGAGTGGGTAATGGTGATAGGCTTTATAAGTATGATATTACTATGTGTAATAAAACCCATGAAAACACCGCCTTTGCAGTCCGCACTGTGTATAGCATTTACTGCAATTATGCTGTTGCTTATGGGAATAATGCACGTTCAAATGATATGTAACTTTGAATCGTCATTTATAATGTTCTATCTGTATTATTTCAATCTTATAATAATTTCAGCAAGGCGTATACTTTATCACATAACGGAGCAGGTAAGGCTTGCAAACGAGCGTGAAATGGTATTCAGGACGAAAGCAGGGGAGAGGTTACATAAGATAATGTCAACCGTATCGGGAATGACAAAATTCAGCTTTATGCTTATACTTCCGATAGCGATAATATGTGAGATATTGTATATACTGTTGGGACAGGGTGCGGACGGCTTTATAAAAGCGTTCACGATGACGGCAGACTGGACTTTTTCCACTCAGATACCACCGCCACCTCTTGAATATGAGGGACATTATCTCTGTACGGTTGCGGCAGGAGGTCACAAAAAGATTGTTAAGCCCGTCCGTTACGGTATACGCCGTAATCAGAAGATAGTAGTCAACAGACAGTTGCTTATTGCAAACGCCTTTGAGGACTTAATAGCTGAAAAGTTCCCGAAATTCCACCGTAGAATAAGAAACTTCTATGATAAATACGGCTATCCCGTATCAAAGCACATAACCACTAAAACAAGGGCAGATATAGTGTATATCATCATGAAACCGCTTGAATACATATTTTTAGCTGTTCTTTATATGTTCGACACCCGACCAGAGAACAGAATAGCAGTTCAGTATTCGGAATATGAGAGATAATGTGCATTATGCACAAACAGGCTTGTTTCTGGACGGTAAGGTTACTGTAAATTATGCACAAAATAAAAATACTCAAGCACTAAGCAGGTTAAAATTATAAATAAAAAGGAGAATGAAAATGGCAGTAAAGAAAAGAGTTAATGATAAAAAAACCGTTTTCAGACATGAGGCATATATAGAGGGTTCGGGAAGTATAGTAGACGAAAAGATTTCCGATACCCTCAAAAAGAACTATATGCCATATGCAATGAGCGTTATTATATCAAGGGCATTGCCCGAAATAGACGGTTTCAAGCCGTCACACCGCAAACTGCTTTACATGATGTACAAAAGGGGACTGCTTAATCCCGAAAGGGAACGCTCAAAATCTGCGAATGTAGTCGGTGAAACAATGAAACTCAATCCGCACGGAGACCAGGCTATATATGAAACTCTTGTCCGTATGACAAGGGGAAATGAAGCACTTCTGCACCCTTATATTGATTCTAAGGGAAATTTCGGTAAAGCCTATTCAAGCAAGATGCGTTTTGCCGCTGCGAGATATACAGAAGTAAAGCTGGAAAAAATCTGCAACGAGCTTTTCCGTGATATAGACAAGGAGACTGTGGACTTTGTTCCTAACTATGACAACACCATGCAGGAACCGACTTTACTGCCTGCAACGTTCCCGACCGTTCTCGTAAATTCAAATACAGGTATTGCGGTTTCAATGGCAAGCAACGTCTGCCCGTTTAATCTTGCGGAAGTATGTGAAACTACAATAGAACTTATGAAAAATCCCGACCACGATATTCTCGCTACATTGAAAGCACCTGATTTCCCAAGCGGCGGAATTATGCTGTATGATGAGAATGAACTAAGAAAAGTATACGAAACGGGCAGGGGAAGCATAAAAGTGCGTTCACAGTACAGATATGACAAGTCTGCGAACTGCATTGAGATTACACAGATACCGTATACCACAACCATAGAAGCTGTTATAGATAAAATAGTGGAGCTGGTGAAGAGCGGAAAGATACGTGAGATTTCATATATACGTGACGAAACCGATATTGATGGTCTTAAGATAACTATCGACCTCAAAAGAAACACAGACCCTGACAAGCTTATGCAGAAGCTTTACAGGCTTACTCCGTTGCAGGATAATTACCCGTGCAACTTCAATATTCTTATAGCAGGTACACCGAAAGTAATGGGAATCCGTGAAATTCTTACGGAATGGACAGCTTTCCGTGAAGAATGTATACAACGGAGAACTTACCACGATTTGCAGAATAAAAAGGCAAAACTTCATCTTCTTGAAGCACTTTCTAAAATTCTGCTTGACCTTGACAAAGCTATAAAAATTATCCGTGAAACACAGAACGAAAATGATGTTGTCCCGAATCTTGAAAAAACATTTGACATAGACAAGGAGCAGGCGGAATATGTTGCGGAAATAAAACTACGTAATATCAATAAACAATACATTCTAAGACGTATAGAAGAAGTTGACAGTCTGAAAAAAGACATTGACCAAATGGAGGAAATCCTTAAAGATAAAAAGAAAATCCGTAAAATTATAATAAAAGAACTCCGTGACGTTATAAAAAATTACAGTCAGCCACGAAAAACTCTAATCTGCCAAAACATTGAGCAGGAAGCAGAAATAATTGACGATACACCTGATTATCCTGTACATCTTTTTGTATCGTCAAGCGGATATTTCAAGAAAATCACTCCGCAGTCCCTCAGAATGAACAGTGAACAGAAACTTAAGGAAGGGGACTATATCAGCCAGAGTTTTGAAGCTACAAACAAAACTGAACTTATTTTCTTCTCAGACAAGGCTCAGGCTTACAAATCAAAAGCAAGTGCGTTCGACGATGCAAAGGCAAGTATAATGGGGGACTATATTCCCGCAAAACTTTCATTTGATGACGGTGAAAACCTCAGAACTCTTGTTATCACAACTGACTACAGCGGTTATATGGTTTTCTTCTACGAAAACGGCAAGGCTACAAAAGTACCTTTGAAATCATATGAAACAAAAACAAACCGCAGAAAGCTTGCAAATGCGTATTCAGACAAATCTCCGCTTGTTGATGCTGTATATATCACAGATGACTGTGATATACTTTTAAGAAGTTCTGGAGGTCATGCACTTGTTTTCAATACATCTATGATTCTTCTGAAAGTTACCAGAGATTCACAAGGCATACAGGTTATGACCCTGAAAAAAAATTCAGTACTTGTTTCTGCAAAAAAAATTTCCTGTGATGAAACGGCTCAGTTTGAAAAATACCGTGCGAAATGTATACCGACCGCAGGAAGACCAGATAAGGAATTAGGTGACGCCAATCAGCTTTTATTATAATTTATGTAAGGGGACTAAGTAAAAGCCCCCTTATTTATCTGATTAAAAATTGCACCAAACTATTATTTGGTGTAATTTTGTTCTGAATTGGAAAACTCGGAAAAATTCAATGTGAAAATTCTGTTAATCAGACTT
>CAMWVV010000032.1 GCA_947177755.1 uncultured Ruminococcus sp.
CTATTATATAATTATTAATTTTTGTAAAGGGAGATTCTATGCTTGTTGCTTTAAATAACATAAACAAATTTTATAACGGAAATCAGTTGTTAAACAATATTTCGCTTACTATTGACGAAAATGACAAAATCGGTCTTGTCGGAAATAACGGCTGTGGAAAGTCCACACTTCTTAAAATAATTACAGGTTCTGTTGAACCCGACCGATTTACCGAAAAGGACGGAATTATTTCAGTAGCTTCAAAGACGACTATCGGTTATCTTGAACAGATGGGTGGACTTGATTCCGAAAAAACTGTAATGGAAGAAATGCAGAGTGTATTTGAGGATATGCACAAGGCTATAGACCGTCTGCGTGCAATTGAAATCGAAATTGAAACGGGTGATAATTCGTCAGCTGACGAGTACCAGCGGTTGTCATCATGGCTTGAAGCAAATGACGGTTATAATACAGATGTTAAAATAAAGATGATTCTTAATGGTATGGGATTCACGGAAAACGAACTTAAAAGAACGGTTTCGGGATTCAGCGGAGGTGAAAAAACACGTCTTTGTATTTCAAAACTTCTGCTTGAAGAACCTAATTTACTTATACTGGACGAGCCGACCAATCATCTTGATTTCAAAACGATAATGTGGCTTGAAGATTATCTGCGTTCGTATAAAGGTGCAGTTCTTATTGTATCGCATGACCGTTATTTTCTTGACCGTCTGTGTACTTCGATATGTGAAATAGAGAGAGGTACTCTCACACGCTACAGAGGAAATTATTCCGCATTTGTGAGGCAGAGAGAGGAAAACGACACCCGCCGTGCGAAAGAGTACGAAATTCAGCAGAAGCAGATTGCAAAACTTGAGGATTATGTGGCGAAAAACCTCGTGCGTGCTTCCACCACGAAAATGGCACAAAGCAAACGTAAACAGCTTGAGAAAATGGAACGTGTTGAAAAGCCTTTCCATGAAACAAAAACCGCAAAAATCCGTTTTACTTATCCCATAGAACCACCTATAGATGTTCTTAAAGTAAAAAATGTTGATATATCGGTAGGGGAGGGGAGTTCACGGAAAACCCTTGTTGACGAAATAAATTTTGAAGTACGCAGGGGTGAAAAAGTCGGAATAATCGGCGATAACGGTATAGGCAAGTCAACACTTCTGAAAATCATTCAGGAAAAACTTGCACATAAAGGCATTGTCCACTGGAACAGTAATATTAAAATATCTTACTTTGAACAGGAAAGCACTAATCTGAACCGTGAATTAACTGTAATGGAAGAAATACACAGCCGTTATCCATTAATGTCTGATTTGGAAGTCCGCAGTCTGCTTGCACAGGTAAGGCTTACAGGTGAAAATGTTTTCAAGGAAACGGGAGTTATCAGCGGTGGAGAGCGTGCGAAACTCTGCTTTGCTATAATGATGCAGGAACACGGAAACGTCCTTATCCTTGATGAACCGACAAACCACCTTGACCTTTCGTCAAAAGAGGCTATAGAAGAAGCACTTGCCGAGTATACGGGAACGGTTATTTTTGTTTCGCATGACCGTTATTTACTCAGTAAAATTGCAGACCGTCTTATTGAACTTACGGACGGCACATATCGCTGTCATAATTACGGCTTTGAGAAATATCTTGATGTACTTCGTGACGAACAGGAGGAACAGAAAAGAATCGCCGATGCGGAAAAGTTTGCTAAAACGGCGGAAATTGCCAAGGAAAAAGCCGTAAAGACTTACCGCAGCAAACAGCAGAGAAGTGCCGACGCTGCCAGAAAGAACGAAATGAAACGTCTTGAAAAAGAAATAGACGATTTACAGGTAAAAATTGATGTCCTCACGGAAGAAATCTCAAAGGAAGAAGTTTACAGCGATTACGAGCTTATGAATTTAAAGTGTGCCGAAATTGAACAGCTGAAACAACAGATAGATGAAAATTTTGACAAACTCATTGAACTCGAAGAACAGTGATAGTTTTTCACAACTTATATACTATTCAATTGTCGAAATTTAACAAAAATTGTTTTGTATGAAAAAATATATTGAAAAATTTCCGACGGTATGATATAATAGTAATTAATCTTCTGCGGTGAAAACCGTAATAAAAATATCGGAGGTTTATATTATGAAACACATTCAGACAATCAATAAGGCTAACCTTAAGGAGTCAGCTCAGAAGGGCGGCTGTGGCAAGTGTCAGGCTTCATGCCAGTCTGCTTGTAAGACTTCATGCACAGTTGCTAACCAGAAGTGCGAGAGATAAGAAATTTTCCCTGCATTTCCCCTTGAGGCAGTATTGTTATAATGCTGCCTCAATTTTTTAGTTATGAGGTGAATGCTATGGTATTTAGTTGTCAGATGTGCGGTGCAAATCTCAATGTACAGTCGGGTATGCGTATATGTAAATGTGAATACTGTGATTCTGTGCAGACCGTTCCCGACCTCAGCAGTGAGAAGAAACTAAGTCTTTTCAATAAGGCTAACAAACTGCGTTTTGCGTGTGATTTCGACAGGGCGGCGGACGTATATAGGGATATTGTGACTGATTTTCCCGAAGAAGCCGAAGCCTACTGGGGACTTTGTCTGTGCAAGTACGGTGTTGAGTATGTCACAGACCCCGAAACGCAGAACAGAGTGCCGACTTGTCACCGTACATCTTTTGAAAAGATTCTTGATATTTCGGAGTTCAGAAAAGTGCTTGAATATTCTGACGTTAATCTTAGAAATATATACATACAGCTTGCGGAAGTAATTGACAAAATTCAGCAGGGTATACTTGAAATTGCCGTGAATGAAAAGCCTTTTGACGTTTTTATATGTTACAAGGAAACCGACGAAAACGGTGAACGTTCAGCAGACGCACTTCTTGCCGAAAAACTGTATTCGGAACTTACGGCACAGAATATAAAAGTATTTTTTGCACCTGTAACTCTCAAAGACAAGTTAGGCACGGAGTTTGAGCCTTATATATATTCTGCCATAAATTCCGCACAGATTATGGTATGTGTCGGAACTTCTGAAGAACATTTCGACGCTGTATGGGTAAGAAATGAGTGGAGCAGATTTATTGAACTCATGAAAAAAGACAAATCAAAAATACTTATTCCGTGCTATTCTGATATGTCAGTAAGTCAGCTGCCGATTGAGTTCAGAGGATTTCAGGCACAGGACTTGTCCGAAACAAACGCTTTTGAGAACGTTGTGAAAAACGTTCAGGACATAATGAAAGCAAGCGAGGGTGCAAAATCTCAGCTTAATGTTCTTATGGAGCAGTTCGAGGGACAGCTGAGGAATGAGCGTTCTAAACTGCGTATGCTTGAAAACGTACATCATCAGCAGATGGTTTACGAAAAGAAAAACGCATACAAGCTTTTTAAAAAAGAATATATCCCACCTTTGGGGCTTGCTGTTCTGGAACTTTTAATTGTTTTTACAATTGCAATGATACTTATTGGAATTGCTGTTAGCTGTGATTTAAGTGCAGCATTTGTACTGATAGGTATGTTTGTTTTTGGGTTATTGCCTTTTTTTATAGCTATGCCCCGTATAAGCAAACGTAATAAAAAAGCACGTGAAGACCTTGCCCGACGGCTTGCATACGACGAAAACGTACCCGATTTTGACTATGGCAGTCAGAACAGTGAAGTAGTTCAGCTTCGGGAAATGGCTATGAAAGAATATGATAAAAAACGCTTTACATTTGGTAAAACAGCATTACTGTATATTGTAGGGTGGAATCTTTTAAAACTTCCGATAATATATATCGTGGAAATAATTGAGTATCTTCCGATAGCTTCAGATTTCGTGGTAGCGTTTTTTCATTTGATATTGCCCATAGTGGGACTTGTTTTCATAATCAGGCACAACAAAAAGCTGAAAAAACAACTCAACGAAAAGTTAGAGGAGATAAACAAGAAAAATAAAATCTGAAAGGAAAATTTAAAATGATACATAAGTATAAGTTAAATGGATTTAATATTGTTCTTGATGTGAACAGCGGCGGCGTTCACATCGTTGATGAACTCACATACGACCTTCTTGACAACGTTGAACCGCCGTTCACAGAAGAATGTCCCGAAAAGGCACTTGAAAAGCTTTCAAAGGTCTATAATGAAGAGGACATAAAAAACTGCTATAATGAAATTGTCGAACTCTACAACGACAAGATTCTTTTTTCTGATGACGACTATGAAAAATATGCACAGTATTCAGTAGCTTCACCTGTAAAGGCGATGTGCCTTAATATCGCACACGACTGTAATCTCCGCTGTAAATACTGCTTTGCATCAACGGGAGACTTCGGCAAGGGCAGAAAACTGATGTCCTTTGAAACAGGCAAGCACGCTATCGATTTCCTGCTTGAAAATTCAGGAAACCGTCCTAATCTTGAGCTTGACTTCTTCGGCGGTGAACCGCTTATGAATTTCGACGTTGTAAAGCAGATTGTTGAGTATGCAAGAAGCCGTGAAGCCGAGTTCAACAAAAAATTCCGCTTTACTATCACCACAAACGGACTTCTTCTTGACGACGATAAAATTGACTTTATCAACAAGGAGATGTCTAATGTTGTTCTTTCCATTGACGGCAGAAAGGAAGTTAACGACTTTATGCGTGTGCGTGTTGACGGCACAGGATGTTATGACAAAATTCTACCTGCTTTCAGAAAGCTTGTTGACGGCAGAGGTGACAAAGAGTATTATGTAAGAGGTACGTTTACAAATCACAATCTTGATTTTGCTGATGACGTTTTTTCATTGTATGAAGCAGGTTTTGACCAGATTTCAATTGAGCCTGTTGTGGGGGATTCCGACGAGTACGCCCTTACTGAAAAAGATCTGCCAGACGTTTTCAACGAGTACGAGAGACTTGCAAAGAGAATTATCGAAAACGAAAAGAACGGTAAAAAGTTCAATTTCTTCCACTTCATGATAGACCTCGACCAAGGTCCTTGCGCTATCAAGAGACTGCGTGGCTGTGGCTGCGGAAACGATTATGTGGCTATTACTCCCGACGGCGATATTTTCCCATGTCACCAGTTTGTCGGAATTGACGAGTATAAGATGGGTAATATTGACGAGGGAACTTTTAATCAGGAAATGAAACAGGACTTTGCAAAGGCTCACGTTTATACAAAACCTGAGTGTAAAAAATGCTGGGCAAAGTTCTATTGTAGTGGTGGTTGCAATGCTAACAACTATCAGTATATGGGCGACATAAGAACTGCACACAAACTTTCATGTCAGCTTGAAAAGAAACGTCTTGAATGTGCAATCATGATGAAAGCTATCCGTATTTTCGGAGAACAGGAGCAGTAATGGATATATGGGAAAAACTTTATTTATCGGCAAAATCAGTACAGAATGAACGCAGAATATCCGCTTATGTGTCGGGAGGAGAAGTGTCGGCGGCGATACTTTCAGCATCTGGCAGAATATATACAGGCGTGTGCATAGATACGTGTTCGACGCTTGGAATATGTGCTGAACGCAATGCAATATTCAATATGATTACGAACGGTGAAAATGAGATAGACAAGGTACTTGCTGTAATGCCTGACGGCAAAACGGGTACACCATGCGGAGCGTGTCGTGAACTCATGGTACAGCTTATGCCGAACAGTTACAAGGACATAGAAATCATGCTTGACTACGAAACCCGAAAGATTGTAAAATTAGGTGACATTACGCCGGAATGGTGGATATAATGAAACGTAAAACGAGAACTATAACAGTCAATAATAAAAGATATGTATGGTGGTGGGACATTATCAACTATACAACATCTTTGTTTCTTTCACCTGAGGACGACAAGACTTCAACTATCAGTGTGGACTTTACAGATAAGTGCATTAATGGTAATTTTAATATGAGTGTTGTAATCAGAAAGGACGACACTGAAAGAACCGTAAAAATAGTTGAGCCTGCAATGGCTGGTCTGATTCTGCCTTATTTGCAGGAGCAGGGGATTTTCAAAACCCGTAAACATATCGTAATGGACGGCTTGGAAATGCTTGAAAAAATGGGTTATGAAGTAACTGAAATAAAAAAAGGTTTATACTGGTAACAGAAAACCCCCGATAAATTAATATCGGGGGTGATTTTTTTATACTATCGGAGCAATCGGGACTGTATTGTGTTCAACATAAGATTCATTTTTAACGACTTTTACGTGACCGTAGCAGTCCATACCAGTACCGGCAGGAATAAGCTTACCGATAATAACGTTTTCTTTAAGACCAAGAAGTCTGTCGCTCTTGCCTCTGATAGCAGCATCTGTGAGAGCCTTTGTGGTTTCCTGGAATGAAGCGGCGGACATAAAGCTGTCTGAGTTGGAAGAAGCTTTTGTGATACCCTGAAGAACAGGGCTTACCTGAACAAGCTGTAGGTCAAATTCACCTGCATCAATTCTTGCCTGAATTTCTTCGTTGATAGTGTCAATTTCCTTTCTGTCAACGAGAGTACCAGGGAGAAGATAACTGCTGCCTGTTTCCTCGACTTTAATCTTACGGAGCATCTGCCTTACAATAACTTCAATGTGCTTGTCGTTGATGTCAACACCCTGTAAACGATAAACTTTCTGAACTTCATTTATAATGTAGTTCTGTACAGCCTGTGTACCGAGGATATTAAGAATATCGGCGGGGTAAATGTTGCCTTCGGTAAGACGTGTACCCTTTTCAATCTGTTCACCCTCCTGAACTCTGATTTTAAGGTTGTAAGGAATCATATAATTTTCAACTTCACCTGTTTCGTCGTTTGTAACAACAATATTCTGAGTTGTTTTGATTTCCTCAATATGAATAGTTCCAGAGATTCTTGAAAGAATAGCCGCACCCTTTGGTCGTCTGCTTTCAAAAAGTTCTTCAACACGTGGGAGACCCTGTGTGATGTCTTCGGCATCGGCAGAAGCAACACCGCCGGTGTGGAATGTTCTCATGGTAAGCTGTGTACCTGGTTCACCGATTGACTGGGCAGCGATAACGCCGACTGCCTCACCGACTGAAACGATGTTGTTGTTTGCGAGGTTAGCACCGTAACACTTCGCACAAACACCCGTCCTTGCTTTACACTGGAGAACAGAACGGATTTTTATTTTCTCAACGCCTGCTTCCATGATTTTCTTTGCATCATTGTCTGTAATTAGTTTGTTGCGTGAAACAATAAGTTCACCTGTAGCATCTCTTAGGTCTTCGGAGAGGTATCTTCCTACAAGACGTTCTGCAAACGGTTCAACTACTTCATTTCCGTTTCTGATTTCATAAACTTCAATACCTTCAGTAGTTCCGCAGTCTTCCTCACGGATAATAACGTCCTGTGAAACATCAACAAGACGACGTGTAAGATAACCCGAGTCAGCTGTACGGAGAGCGGTATCGGCAAGACCCTTTCTCGCACCTCGTGAAGCAATGAAGTATTCGAGAATGTTAAGACCCTCACGGTAATTTGCACGGATAGGAATTTCAATAACCGTACCTGAAGTATTGGCGATAAGTCCACGCATTCCCGCAAGCTGACGAATCTGTGAAATTGAACCTCTCGCACCTGAGTCAGCCATCATCCAGATAGGATTGTAACGGTCAAAATTTTCTTTAAGTTTCTTTGTAACTTCATCTGTTGTGTTAGTCCAGAGTGAAATAATTTTCTTTGTCTTTTCCTGCGACGAGATATATCCGAACTCATATTCATTTGTAATCTGTTCAACTTCTGTGTCTGCTTTTGCAAGAATTTCTTTCTTTTCGGGCGGAATAGAAGCGTCACAGACGGCAACGGTGAGTGCCGCTCTTGTTGAATACTTATAGCCGAGAGCCTTGATTCTGTCAAGGACTTCGGAAGTTGTTGTTGTGCCGTGAATTTTGATACAGCGTTCAATAATATCAGAAAGCTGTTTTTTGCCGACAAGGAATGAAACTTCAAGGTCAAACTGCTTATCTGAATTTGTTCTGTCAACGTAACCGAGATTCTGCGGAATATTTTCATTGAAAATAAGTCTGCCCACAGTTGCGTCAATAATCTTTGAAACTTTCTTGTCACCGATGTCTTTGGTGATTTTAACCTTGATATTAGCGTGGAGTGATATATCATGTTCATTGTAAGCCATGAGAGCTTCATTAACGTCACGGAATACCTTGCCCTCACCTGGTTCGCCTGGTTTATCCATAGTAAGATAGTATGAACCCAGCACCATATCCTGTGACGGAACGGCAACAGGTTTACCGTCTGAGGGCTTAAGAAGATTGTTGGCGGCAAGCATGAGAAAACGTGCTTCTGCCTGTGCCTCAGCCGAAAGCGGAAGATGTACAGCCATCTGGTCGCCGTCGAAATCGGCATTGAAAGCGGAGCATACAAGGGGGTGGAGCTTTATCGCACGACCCTCAACGAGAATCGGTTCAAATGCCTGAATACCGAGACGGTGGAGCGTGGGGGCACGGTTAAGCATAACTGGGTGGTCTTTTATAACGTCTTCGAGAGCGTCCCAGACCTTATTGTCTGCACGGTCAATGAGTTTTCTTGCACTCTTGATGTTTGCGATAGCCTTTTTGTCAACAAGTCTTTTCAGTACGAACGGCTTGAAAAGTTCAAGAGCCATTTCCTTTGGAAGTCCGCACTGATACATTTTTAATTCAGGACCTACAACGATAACGGAACGTCCCGAGTAGTCAACACGCTTACCGAGAAGATTCTGACGGAAACGTCCCTGTTTACCTTTAAGCATATCGGAAAGTGACTTTAATGCACGATTGTTAGGACCTGTAACAGGTCTGCCATGTCTGCCGTTGTCTATAAGAGCGTCAACAGCTTCCTGTAACATTCTCTTTTCGTTTCTGACGATGATGTCAGGAGCGTCAAGTTCAAGCATTCTCTTAAGACGATTGTTTCTGTTGATAACACGTCTGTAGAGGTCATTGAGGTCGGAAGTTGCATAACGTCCGCCGTCGAGCATAATCATAGGACGAATATCCGGAGGAATTACCGGAACAGCTTCGAGTATCATCCATTCAGGCTTGTTTCCTGAAAGACGGAATGCCTCAATAATCTGAAGTCTTTTAAGGAGCTTGACTTTTTTCTGACCTGAGGGAAGTCCGACGAGTTCGGCTTTGAGGTCGTCGGCAACTATTTCAAGGTTGTTTCTCCATTCAACATCAATAAGTCCCATAAACTTCATACACTCTTCACAAGTACATTCAGTGGGCTTATTAAGACAGTTGACTTTCTTAGTGCCAAGATAAATTTTACCCATATCAACAAGGCGTTTTTTATGGGTGTCATATCTTGACGGGTCATATTCGTTAAGGAGTTTCTTTATAGCTTCCGCACCCATTTCTGCCTTGAAATCGTCACCATATTTTTCAAGGTAAGAGAGATACTCCTTTTCGGAAAGCATCTGTTTTTTGATAAGTTCGGTATTTCCGGGGTCGGTAACTATATATTTAGTGAAATACAGAACTTCTTCAAGACGTTTCTGTGAAATTTCAAGCACCTGTCCGATTCTGGACGGAGTACCCTTGAAATACCATATATGTGAAACGGGAGCGGCAAGTTCAATGTGTCCCATTCTTTCACGGCGGACTCTTGCCCTTGTTACTTCAACACCGCAGCGGTCACATACCTTGCCTTTAAAACGGATTTTCTTGAATTTACCACAGTGACATTCCCAGTCCTTTGTAGGTCCGAAAATTCTTTCACAGAAAAGACCGTCACGCTCGGGTTTCTGAGTTCTGTAGTTTATGGTTTCGGGTCTTTCAACAATGCCATAAGACCAGCTTCTTATCTGTTCGGGTGAAGCAAGACCAATTTTTATTGATTCAAAAGTATTAAATTCCAAACTGCTACCTCCTGCAAAATAAAGGTAATCCGTTGTACAGAACCGCTTACGGCAGTTCTGCACACGGTAGTATTTATGATACGGATAATAATATTAATCCTCGTCGGAGGAATCGTCAATATCAAGGCTGTCAAAAAGGTCGTTTTCATCATCGTCGCCGAGAGAAAGTTCCTCATCATCGAATGAAAATTCATCATCAGTATATTCCGCAGAATCTTCTTCATCACTTTCGTCGTCATCAAAAGTAAAGCCTTCATCTCTTATGTCGTCATCAGAATAATTTGTATTGTCGGTTGTTTTTTCGTCCGAGAATGAATCACGTGACGGCATCGGGTCGTCGTCGAAATTCTGCTTAAGGTCAATTTCCTCCTGATTTATGTCAAGAACCTTTACATCAAGACAAAGTGACTGCATTTCCTTGATAAGAACCTTGAACGATTCGGGAATACCAGGAGTAGGAACATTCTGACCCTTGACGATAGCTTCGTAAGTGTTTACACGTCCTAAAGTATCGTCCGATTTAACTGTAAGGATTTCCTGAAGTGTATAAGCCGCACCGTAAGCTTCCAATGCCCATACTTCCATTTCTCCGAAACGCTGACCGCCGAACTGTGCCTTACCGCCCAGAGGCTGTTGAGTTACGAGAGCGTAAGGACCTACCGAACGGGCGTGAATCTTATCGTCAACGAGGTGGTGGAGCTTAAGATAATACATATAACCCACAGTTACACGATTATCAAACTTTTCACCCGTACGACCGTCATAAAGAGTGAATTTACCGTCTTCATTCATTTCAAGGGCTTTAGGATTGATAACTTTATCCATAGCACCGAGTTCAAACATATCTTCACGGTGGTCTTTGTTTTTCTCGTTAGCCTCGTTGAAACAAGCACGTATATCATTTTCATGAGCACCGTCGAAAACAGGGGTCATTATGTGCCAGCCGAGAGCCTTGCACGCCATGCCGAGATGTACTTCGAGAACCTGCCCGATATTCATACGTGACGGCACGCCGAGAGGGTTAAGAACGATGTCAAGCGGAGTTCCGTCGGGGAGGAAAGGCATATCTTCTTCAGGCAGAATACGTGAAACAACACCTTTATTACCATGACGACCTGCCATTTTATCGCCGACGGTAATTTTTCTCTTCTGAGCGATATAACAGATTACACGCATATTAACGCCTGCACTGAGTTCGTCACAGTTTTCTCTTGTAAATACTTTTACATCAACAATAACACCTGATGCACCATGCGGAACTTTAAGGGAGTTATCCCTTACTTCACGTGCCTTTTCGCCGAAAATAGCACGTAGCAGTCTTTCTTCCGCAGTAAGTTCGGTTTCACCCTTAGGTGTAACCTTACCCACGAGAATATCACCTGAATTTACTTCCGAACCGATACGGATAATACCGTTTTCGTCGAGATTTGCGAGAGCATCGTCGCCGACATTGGGTATATCCCTCGTAATTTCTTCAGGAC
This sequence comes from uncultured Ruminococcus sp., assembly GCA_947177755.1. Taxonomy (GTDB): domain Bacteria; phylum Bacillota; class Clostridia; order Oscillospirales; family Ruminococcaceae; genus Ruminococcus. The sequence goes on from CAMWVV010000032.1 coordinate 11,300, forward strand.
CTAACTTTGTATCACGGCATTCTATTTCATATTCTTCGATGTGAACAGAAGTGAAAACATCTTCACGGACAAGTCTTTCATTAAGAAGTACAGCATCTTCGTAGTTATAGCCCTCCCATGTCATGAAGCCGATGAGAGCATTTTTACCGAGTGAAATTTCACCGTCGGCAGTAGCCGGACCGTCCGCAAGAACCTGACCTTTTTTAACTTCTTCGCCGAGTGTTACGATAGGTCGCTGATTTACACAAGTACCCTGATTGGAACGCTTGAACTTGATAAGTTCGTATTTATGTTCAATACCCGTGCTGTCGATAAGGTGGATTCTGTCGGCATCTACATAGGAGATTACGCCGTCATAGTCCGATACAATGCATACGCCCGAGTCAACGGCAGCTTTGTATTCCATACCTGTTCCGACAAAAGGTCTTTCAGTTTTGAGAAGCGGAACAGCCTGTCTCTGCATATTTGAACCCATCAAAGCACGGTTTGCGTCGTCGTTTTCGAGGAACGGAATCATTGAAGTGGCGACTGAAACAACCATTTTAGGTGAAACGTCCATGAAGTCAACCTTTTCACGTTCACATTCAAGAATCTGATCACGGTAACGTGCGTTGACACGGGCTCTCTTGAATTTTCCTTCTTCCGTAAGAGGTTCGTTAGCCTGAGCGACAACATAATTGTCTTCAACGTCCGCTGTCATGTAAATAACTTCGTTTGTAACAACGCCCGTTGCTTTGTCAACACGCCTGTAAGGTGCTTCAATAAAGCCGTATTCATTTATTCTTGCAAAAGTTGCGAGGTAAGAAATAAGACCGATGTTAGGACCTTCAGGAGTTTCAATAGGACACATTCTGCCGTAGTGGCTGTAGTGAACGTCACGCACTTCAAATCCTGCCCTGTCTCTTGAAAGACCGCCGGGACCGAGTGCCGACAAACGTCTTTTGTGAGTGAGTTCGGCAAGCGGATTATTCTGGTCCATGAACTGCGAGAGAGGCGAGGAACAGAAAAACTCTTTCATAGCCGAAGAAATAGGTCTTATATTTATAAGGGTCTGAGGGGTAAGTGTGTTTACGTCCTGAGTCTGAATATTCATTCTTTCACGGATACTGCGTTCCATTCTTGCATAACCTATTCTGAACTGGTTCTGAAGAAGTTCGCCTACCGAACGGATACGCCTGTTTCCGAGATGGTCAATATCGTCAACAGTTCCCACGCCCTCACAGAGATTGAGAAAATAACTGATAGTTGCAAAAATATCATCAAGAATAATGTGTTTCGGCACGAGGTCGTCAGCACGCTTCTTGATATTTTCTTCAATTTCGTCATCATCTGCGGAAGTTTCAAGAATTTCACGGAGAACCTTGAAAGAAACTTTTTCATTTATTCCGTATTTTTCAGCATCGAAATTAATATATCCCTTGATGTCGACCATGCCGTTGCCTATGATTTTGGCGGTTTTTTCAACTATACGGATAGAAGTTTCATGTCTTTCGTTTGTGAAATATTCCTTTGCCTCAACGTTTACAAAAGCATAGTAAACGCCTGCCTGTTCGATTTCACAGGCTTTGTCATACAAAACAGTTTCACCTGCGTCTGCCATAATTTCGCCCGTAAGGGGATTAATGACGGGTTCGGCAAGAGTATGACCTGCAAGACGTGAAGCAATACCAAGCTTCTTGTTATACTTGTAACGTCCGAAACGACAGAGGTCGTATCTTTTTGCATCAAAAAACAGGTTGTTGAGATGAGTTAAGGCACTTTCAACTGTCGGAGGTTCACCAGGACGGAGTTTTTTATAGACATCTATAAGAGCGTCGGAATTATTTTTAGTACCGTCTTTCTGAAGAATAGTCTGCTTAAGACGGTCATCTTCGCCGAACATTTCATATATTTCTTCGTCCGAGCCGATACCCAAAGCCCTTATAAAAGTAGTAATCGGGATTTTTCTGTTTTTGTCGATACGGACATAAACGACATCGTTAGAATCCATTTCATACTCCAGCCATGCTCCTCTGTTAGGGATGACTGTGGTACTGAAAAGGTCTTTACCTGTCTTGTCTTTTTCAAAGGCATAATAAACACCAGGAGAACGGACAAGCTGAGAAACGATAACACGTTCAGCACCGTTTATCACAAAAGTTCCGCTGTCTGTCATGAGCGGAAAATCGCCCATATATATTTCACTTTCGCTTACAGCACCGGTTTCCTTGTTGCAGAGTGTAGCGGTTGCCCTCATAGCTACCTGATAGGTAGCACCTCTGGATTTGCATTCTGCGAGAGTATACTTGGGAGTATCGTCAAAGCGGTAATCCTTGAAATTAAGTACAAGGTTTCCGTTATAGTCGGTAATAGCGGTCATATCACGGAAAACTTCACGAAGCCCCTCTTCTCTGAACCACTTATACGAGTTTTTCTGTACCTCGATAAGATTTGGCATTTCGAGCGGTTCGGTAATTTTTCCGAAACTCATTCTGACATTCTTTCCAAGCTGCTTAGGTGTAACATTCACCATAGGCGGAACCTCCTTATTTTTGGATATTCAGACCTGTCCGCAGTTTGCATCTTCTTAAAGGCAGGAAACGGACAGGTCTTTTTGTCATATGGTATCAAATGGAACGGCGAAAAATTTTCGCTGAAACTATTGACAAGTTTGTCTGAGTGTGATATAATAACATGATAACAGGGACAATATCACATATTGATACATTATAATATTATAATACATTATATTAAATATGTCAAGAGGATATGGAAATTTTTATCAACAATGCCGAATTACCAAAATAAATCGGCATTGTTTTTATATATTTGTGATAAAAATATATAAGACGATTATAATTTAAGATTTTTTCAATACAACATATATATAATTGTTTCAGAAAGGGGGATACCCATGAAAAAAATTATATTATTCATTATGTCCGTTTTTACAGCGGTTTTATCGGTCGGGTGTGAAAAAGAAGTAAATCAATATCCGAAATTTACGGTTGAATTTCTTGACGTTGGAAAAGCCGACTGTATGGTTATGTATACCGAAAACAGCACTGTCATTATTGACTGCGGAGAAAAGGGCGACGGAAAGAAAATTCTTGAACTTCTTGAGGAAAAGGAGATTGAATCTGTTGACTATCTGATAATTACCCATTACGATAAAGACCACGTCGGCGGTGCTGCAAAGGTTATAAACAATATCGAAGTGAAAAACGTTCTTGCACCTGACTATGAAGAAAACAGTGACGAAATGGACAAGTACATCAAGGCTCTTGATTCAAAAAATATCACTCCTGTGCGTATGACAGAAAATATTTCATTTACTCTTGACAATGTTCAGTATACCGTTTACGCACCCGAAAAAACGTATGACAATGACAATGATTTTTCCCTTGTGACAAAAGCAGTTTATCATGATACGTCTTTTCTGTTTACGGGTGATGCCATGTATAAACGCCTTGAAGAAATTATGGACATAGGAAAGTGTACATTTTTAAAAGTTCCGTATCATGCAAGAAAAATTGAAAATCTCGGCGAGTTTCTTGATAATGTAAAACCACAATATGCTGTTGCTTGTACATCGGAAGATGAGTTTTCAGGAAACACAAAAAAACTTCTTGAAAAATCCGATATAAAATATTATGCTACCTGTTTCAACGGCAATATAACGGCAGTAAGTGACGGCAATAAAATTGATGTTTTGTCCGAAAAGTAAAAAACAGGCGTATGTTTATTACATACGCCTTTATTGTTATTTTTTCTTTTTGAAATAAAGTCCCACAGCCTCGCTTGCGGAAAGAGTGATAAATACAGCGATAGTACAGCCTATTGATACTGCATACAGTCCTGCGGCAAGACCTGTATTTCCGTTATGCTGTGGTATCATGGCAGCACCTGGGAAAATCTGTATTATTCCGAAAACGAGAAAAATGAATGAAGCAAGTGATTTAAAACCGCCTGTAATCATAAGAAGTGAAACCGCAGATGTGATTACGGAGATATATAATGCCGATTCTTTGATTATATTTCCTATACCGCTGAGGGAAGATTTATAGTCAAGACCGAGTTTTCCGGCGTAAAGCATATAGAATGCCACCGCACCGATTACTCCGATAATTGCTATTATAATAGTAATTTTAAAACCTTTACGGGCAAGTTCGGCGTTACGCTGTTCTTTGAGTTCGAGCATCATACGCAGACTTTCCTTTGAATCTTTCTGATTTGAAGTAAGCTGTGACTCAACTGCCTTTTTAGCACCCTCACGCTTGGCTCTTTCAAGGTCTTCGTCTACGAATTGCGGGACATATTTCGGTGCTTCGGGTTCTTCGTCGAGAACAGGAGTTGTAACGGGTTCGGGGGGAGTTGGTGGTTCTTCTTTCTTTTTTTCAGGCGGTGGCAAATAATTGTCCTCGTCAAGTACGATTGAAGTTGTTTCTCTTTTCGGAGCAACCGCTCCCATCTGTTCACGTCGCATTGCAAGTATTTTTTCCTGCTGTTCGTCGGAAAGATTGTCGAATATAGTTCTCAGTTCAGGATTAAGGGATTCTATTATTTCCTCGTCACTGATAACAAGCTGTTCCAGTTCTTTTTGCGGAAGGGGAGTGCCGTCCATATCGTCGAGTACAGGAGCAGAAACACCGGTAGGAGCTCCTCGTCTTTGTTCGTAAGCAGGATTATATGTATCCATTGTATCAAGAACAGGAGCAGAAACGCCTTTAGGAGCTCCACGTCTTGCTGATTCGGTATACTCTATATCATTGAGAACAGGAGCGGTAACACCCTGCGGTCCATCTTTTTTAGCAGTCGGGACATAATCTATATCATCAAGAACCGGAACACCGCCGTAATTATTATCATCGGGCATTAAATCACCTCGTTTACTGTAATTTTTTAAATTATCTTATCTTTCTATAACCTGTGTTCTGTCAGGACCTACGCCCACCATGCTTACATGACAGCCTACAAGTTCTTCAAGTCGTGCAATATATTTTTTGCAGTTTTCGGGAAGTTCTTCAAAACTTGTGCATTTTGATATATCTTCCGTAAATCCTTCAAATTCCTCATAAACAGGAGTACAGCCTTCGAGTTCTTCGAGAGCGGGCGGGAAATGTTCTGTAACAGTTCCGTCGGGTTTCTTGTAAGCGACACAGATTTTGAGGGTTTCAAGACCTGAGAGTGTGTCAAGCTTGTTTATTGCGAGACTGTCAAGACCGTTTACTCTTACTGAATGACGTACTATAACAGCATCAAACCAGCCTGTTCTTCTCGGTCTGCCTGTAGTAGTTCCGAACTCACCGCCGACGTTTCTGATTTGGTCACCTGTTTCGTCGTCGAGTTCAGTCGGGAAAGGACCTTTTCCGACACGTGTTGTATAAGCTTTGGCAACGCCTATGATATTAGTGATTTCCTTTGGTCCTATACCTGTACCGACGCATACACCTGCGGAAAGCGGATGTGAAGATGTAACATAGGGATATGTGCCGAAATCAATGTCAAGGAGAGTAGCCTGTGCGCCCTCAAACATTATAGTCTTTCCTGATTTTGAAGCTTCAAAGGTTAGAACGGAAACATCGTCCATATAGGAGAGAAGTCTTTTTCCGTACTCTGTATATTCAGCAGTAACTTCATCAAGGTCAAAAGCCTCACCGCCGTAAACTTCAGTAATTATTTTGTTTTTAAGCTTTCCTGTAGCCTGAATTTTTTCGGCAAGGAGTTCGGGGTGAACAAGGTCAAACATTCTGATACCGCATCTTTCGTACTTATCCATGTAAGTAGGACCTATGCCCCTCTTCGTCGTGCCAATATCTTTACCGCCTCTGAAAGCTTCTGAAAGACCGTCAAGAGCGATATGCCACGGCATTACGATATGGGCTCTGGGGTCAATCTTAAGATGACCTTCTGTCTGTATTCCTCTTTCTGCGAGGCTGTCGAGTTCTCCTATAAAGTCCTTTGGGTCAAGCACTACACCTGCACCGATAAGGCAGAGAGTATTGGGATAGAGAATACCAGACGGTATAAGGTGAAGTTTATATACCTCACCGTTGTTTACAACAGTATGACCGGCATTGTTACCGCCCTGTGAACGTACAACTACATCAGCACGGGAAGCGAGAATATCAATAACTTTTCCTTTTCCTTCGTCGCCCCACTGAGTTCCTACAACAATATTAGCAGGCATTTGTTTTCCTCTTTTCATAATAATATTAGTGCCATCAGGCACACTTACAATTCATTATATCACATAATAACATATATTTCAAGTGATATGAAGAAAAAATTTTATTTGCTTGTTTTTTCGTCTGAATCCGCCTTGTCAAAGTCAAGTCCGATATAGCTTCCAGGGTTGTAGCCGTCACCTTTCGGACACAGAAGCCAGCCGTCGCCTTTTATTTCGACAACATAAATCCAGTGTTTGTCAATATCATAATCCTCATATCCCTCGGTCTGAAATTCGACTTTTATTTTATAGGCTGACTTCAGACCTCTTGCATCAAAATTATCTTTATAAAGTTCTGTAATTTCCGACAATTCAGTTTTTTTAAGTTCCTTTTTGTCAATTATTTCGGCGGAAAGCTTTACATTTTTGCCGTAGACAAGTTCAAGACGGTCTTTTTCCTTTTCTATGTTTTCATTAAATTCTGTTATGTACTCTTTCCAGTCGTCCGAATTTCCCGTATCATGTTTTAACTGGTCTATGTAATCACTCGGAAGCATGATTTTCATCATTTTTTCCGAATTGTTTTTATTGTATGCACTCACAAAGTTTTCTATGGGTCTTTCATATTCGGGGCGTGTACTTCTAACAACGGATTCGTCTGCACCTCCGCTGAAAAGAAATATAATTATACGTATAAAAGCTATTACCATTACAGTTATACATACAGCCCCTATAATAAGCTGGCGTTTGTTTGCAGCGGCAGCAGCCTTGATTTCCTTTGCTGCCAGACGGCTTTTCTGGTTTTCGGCGGCAATGACGCTTTCCCGACAGTCGCAGGGATTGCCTTCGGAAAGTTCTTTTCCGCAATATCCGCAAAAAGGCATGAAGTGAACCTCCGGAAAAAATTAATTCATTTGTATTGTATCACAAATGGAAGTTTATGTCAAGTAAAAATAATTACGGGTGTATATATTTACTACACCCGTTTCTTGATTTATTTTGTTATTTCAACGAACTTAACGGGTCAATAAAAGAACCGTTGTGAGTGATTTCAATGTGAAGATGAGGTGCAAGCGCACTTTCGATGTCTGCGGTCTGTCCAACAACGCCTATCATGTCACCGCTTACAAGCATATCGCCCTCCTGTACAGAAAGGTCGTCCGCAAGATTGCAGTATTTTGTGACAAAACCGTTGTGGTGGTCAAGAACGACGGTAACGCCCCACAGTGCGTCTTTTTTAACTGATGTTACTTCACCGTTTGAAATGGCATAAACTTCCGTACCGATTTCAGACGCAAAATCTGTGCCGTTATGGGTCTGCCACGAGCCTGTAGTTTCGTTTTTTACGAGTTCTGTTCCGCTGAAAGAAGTTATAACATTTGTAATATCGGCAAGCGGAGATTTCACATTTTCCAGTTTGCCTGCACCTGTTTCAAGAATTTCCGCATCTGCCTCCGCTTCAACTTCTTCTGCTTCTTCCATGTCGATTACTTCCTGAAATTCTTCCTCGGGCGTTTCAATGATTACTTCTTCAACGGGCATGGTTTCAACCTGTACCTGCACAGCGGCTGTGGTTGTAGTGGGGGTCATGGCAACAACATAGGCAGTACTGGTTGACTTAGGTACATTATTGTATTTTTTGTCAACCGGAGTTTCCTGAGCAGGTGTGCTTATACCTGCGGAAAGCTGACCGTCCGAGAGCTGTTCACCTTGGTTGTAGGCAAAAAGGCAGGCTGCACCAATCATCACCGCACTTATTCCGAGAGCAGCATAAAATCCCTTTGAACCCTTGATTTTGTTTTCTGTTAATACATTTTTTTTCACGTATAACACCTCCGCTTTTATTTTGGACGGATTAGCGGAAATTATACACAGAAAATAAAATCATCAGGAATTAAGTGTGTTTTTCCCCTTTAAGACCTGTTTTTATTCCTTGGATAATTACGTTTCTTGCGTGTACGGCTCTTTCTTTCGTCAGTGCAGGAGTATCGCCCAAAGGATATTCAATACCTAATTCGGCATATTTTGATTTAGCCATGTCATGATAAGGCAGAACGTCCAGAGCCTTCAGGTTAGTCAGCGTTGAGAGATACTCACCGAGGCGGAAAAGTTCGTCGTCGTTGTCCGTTATGTTCGGGACTACCACGTGTCTTATCCATACTGGAATATCAAGGTCACGGAGATGCTCTGCGAATGCAAGAATATGACTGTTGTCAAGCCCTGTGAGTTTTTTGTGTTCTTCGGGGTCGATGTGTTTTATATCGAGCATTACGAGGTCAGTATATTTAAGGACTTCGTCAATTTTTGAGTGTTCAGACGGATTGTAAACCCCTGCCGACGTGTCCAGACAGGTATGAATACCTTTTGATTTTGCGAGCGAGAAAAGTTCCGCAAGAAATTCGGGCTGTGCGAGGGGTTCACCGCCTGTTGCGGTAATACCGCCTGATTTGAAAAATTCCTTGTATGAATCGTATTCTTTCATAATTTCTTCAGCCGTCATTTCGTGACCTTTGCCGAACTCCCACGTATCAGGGTTATGACAGTACTGACAGCGGAGCGGACAGCCCTGAAAAAATACTACAAATCTTACACCCGGACCGTCAACCGTTCCGAAACTTTCCGTTGAATGAATGTGACCAATCATTTTATACACCTCTGTTTATATAATTTAATAGTATATCATGGCTATTGGGAATTTTTTCCTCAATGACAAGATTAAGCAGTTTGTTTAAAGTTTTGCCGACTTCCGCACCCTTTAAGCCTGTTTTTATAAGGTCGTTTCCGTTGACGGCAAGCATATGAAGATTACGGCATTCGTTGTTTTCAATAATCCTGTGACCCTCTTCAATAAGTTTTTCAAGCGAGATATTCTCGTCACGCACAAAATCGTTTTTAGCGGAATTGTCGCACTTTTTCATTTCCATAAGTTCAAAGAATAATTTGTCACCTATAATTGACATCATTTTTTTAACATCTGTTTTTGTGAGAATTTTTTTACTGTGATGTGCAATAAGCGTTACCGCATAGTTTATTGACTCACTGTCATAACGCAGACGTTTCATTATATCACGTGTCATTTCCGCACCTGTTTCAGCGTGTTTTTTGAAATGCCCCCTGCCTGTTTCGTCGAACATTGCACAGATGGGTTTGGCTATGTCATGGAAAAGTAACGCACGGCGCATTTTTATATTATCGGGCGGAGCAAGATTTACCGCACGGGCTATATGTTCCCATACTGTATATTTGTGATAGGGGGAATGCTGGTCAAAATCTATACATCTTTCAAATTCGGGAATAACAGTTGTTATAATGTCACTGTATTCCATAAGAACGTTAATACAGTTTTTTCCGCATATCAGCTTGTCAAGTTCCTCACGTATACGCTCCTTTGAAATATTTTCCAGACGGTTTTTCATACTGTGGACTGCCCCAGCGGTTTCGGGTTCGATTTCAAAGCCGAGCTGTGATGAAAAACGCACAGCACGCATAATCCTCAAAGAGTCTTCCTCAAAACGCTTTTCGGGACTGCCCACACATCT
>CAMWVV010000033.1 GCA_947177755.1 uncultured Ruminococcus sp.
CATATATATAACAGATATAGATATGAATTTCATAGAAAACATTACTATTGACGACATATACAGATATTTTTATTATCTTACCGAAATAAGAAATAACAGTGAACGTACAAGGGCAAGGCGTGTGACTTCAATGAGAATGTTTTTTAAATATCTTCATCTTACAACGGAAGTCCTTGAAAAAGACCCTGCCGAAAAACTGGAGTTTCCGTCAATAAAGAAAGAACCTCCGAAATATATGAATGAAGCGGATTGCATAACACTGCTAAATTCCATTGACGAACCGAACAGGGAACGTGACTACTGTATTCTTGTGATATTCATAAACTGTGGAATACGTCTGAATGAGCTTGTCCGACTTAACGATACCGATATACAGCAGGACGGAACAGTTACAATAAAGGGCAGGGGAACAGAAAAACGTACCATTTATTTTAATCAGGCGTGTATGGAGGCAATCGAGGAATATAAGGATTTCAAGGAAAAATTCTTTGAGGGGAAGAGTTACGACCACCATGCGATTTTTGTCGGAAGAAGCGGAAAACGTCTTACAGGCAGGTGGGTTGAGGAAATAGTAAAACAGCGTATGAAAAAGGCTGGTTTCGGGGATTTGGGATTAAGCCCGAACAAACTCCGCCACACTGCCGCAAAGTTCATGTACCGCAGGGGTGTTGATGTGAGTGTACTTAAAGAAATACTCGGTCATAAGGATATGACCACAACACAGATATACACCCATACAGTAAGCAGTCAGCTTGAATCGGCTATGAAGAAAAATTCACTCAGCCGTAAAAATAAAAAATAGAAAATAGTGACATTTGTCACTCACATAATGACATCAGACATCTTTCATTAAATCGCCTTATATGGTATTATATGGGTAATGAAAGGTGTGTGATTATATGATAGAACTTATTTTGTTATTATTTTTTCTTTTTGTAGCACTGCTGATATGTCTAAGTCCGATTGCGGGAATAGTTTATATTATCGTAAGGATTGTTAAAGGGTGCAGAAAAAGAGAAGAATTATCTGGACAGTCAGAATATTCAGCGGAATCGCTTGTTTATTCCGAACCGCCGAAACCCGTAAGGAAATTTAACGGTTCTGAAATTATGTTTATAATCGGAACGGTATTTATAGTTTTGTCGGGAATAGCTTTCGGTGTGGCAGGCTGGGTAAATACAACGCCGTCTGGCAGAGTTATGATAATGTTTCTTGCGACTGCTGTCATGTTCGGAGCAGGCGTGTTGTTTCATAAGGTCATAAAGCTTGATGGTACATCAACGGCTTTCTGTTCAATCGGAACTATTCTTATTTCTGTAACCATAATTACAGCAGGTTATTACAATCTTTTCGGCGAATGGCTTTCGACGGACGGCGACGGCTGGGCAATGCTTTTTGCATTGAGTTCGGCGGTAACGGCAGTAACAGCGTTTGCGGAACATAAATTCTATAAAAAAACTGCTTTTTTGTATATAAGTCTTATGGCGGTATCGGTTACACTGATTTTCATTTCTGCACAGATTGCCGAAACATACAGCGAATTTGCATTGATAATGATATTATTACAAACGATAATATCAGCAGGACTTTATATTTTCGGACTTTCGGAAAAAAAGTCACTCAGAATAACGGGAAATATTTCTGCTGTTGTTTTTGCAGTCCTTGCTTTTATACAAGTTATAGATTCTTCATTTAATCCCGACTTTGCAACATATCTGATAATGCTTGCAATTACCGCACAGCTTATAGGCTACGGAATATATTTTAAAAATCCGATATTAAAAGGATTACAGAGTGTGTTTGCTGTTTGGACTGCAATTATATTTGTTTTAGATATTGATAAAACTTCAGACAACAGCGAATCAGTTATAATTTTCGCACTGATTTCTATTTTCATATATGCCATAAACCGCTTTTTACCGTGTCTTAAAAACAGATTTTCGGAAATATTCACACTGTTTTTTGCCGTATACAGTTCAGTTGCATCGGCAACTCTCGCCGATGACAGAGCTATGATAGTGCCAATTATGATGTCACTGCTTATCATGTCGTATGCGTTTGCAGAAAAGAAGTCTGTGCAGATACTTTCGGGACTTTGTTCACCTGTAATGCCTGTTATAATTGCCGAAAATTTCAGCGGTGATGTTTATGATATACTTGTGACTGTTTTTTGTATAATTACTGCCGGAATAGTACTTCTGCCGAAATATGCCTTTAAACTGCACGCAAGATTTCCACGAAAGACTGATACCATATTATATACAAATATGATAGTTGCAGGAATAATTATAATGTTTTCAACAACAGACAGCCCTGATATGCCTTTTGTTGCAATGCTTATATGTATGCTTTATTTTGTTGTATCATCATTTCTCCGCAATAACTGGACGGGTGTTTTTTCGATAATCGGAACAATACAGCTTGTTGCAGACAGTATCTATAAATCAGACAATTCCATGTATGTTATGTTTGGCGTGTTCTGTGTCATGATGATACTTTCAAGGATATTTTTCAGCAAAGGAATTATTTCAAAGAAAGGTGATTCCACAAAATTCGACGTGATAATGTTTACAGCGTGGTATGCACTGTTCAGCATGGATTTACACGGAAAAACAGGAAATTTTATTTGCATGATTTCTGTTGCTTTGTATATTGCCAACTTTATCAGAAAAAAGACCGATAAAGATATTGCTTCCGTACTGCTTTCCGTATCTGCGTTTATTACTGCAATTGCTTTCATAAACAGACCGTTTCTTATTGTTGAATCTGAAATGGTTTCAAGTAAAATCACTCTCGCAATTATTACTTCTATGGGAATCGCTTACAGGTATATATGGAAAAATCACCCTGAAGCTTCAAAAATTTCGTCTGAAACAATATTTATAATTGCTTTTCTGGGTCTTATTAATGATGTACTTGATTTTCAGAATCTTTCAAACACTATTTTCGTACTTGTCATAACAGCGGTTATACTTATGATTTCATTCGCAAAGAAAAGCAAGACATGGTTTTCCGTGTCGTCTGTTGCACTTGTTGTCATTACCATATATGCGACAAGAAAATATTTGTCATCACTTGACTGGTGGGCATATCTGTTCATAGCAGGAGTAATATTTATAGCAGTAGCGTCTTTAAATGAATATATGAAGAAAAGCGGAAAAACAATCAGAATGAAAGTATCGGAAATGTTTTCGGGCTGGAAATGGTGATTAAGGAAAAAGCGTACACTTCAAAATGTACGCTTTTTTTACAGTTGCCATAATCAGAAAAATATGATATAATATTTACGGAGGTGTATAATGACCGCAACCATTATTTCGGTTATTCTACTTTTTATCGGACTTTTTGGCATGGGAATAGCTGTGGCGTGGATTATCAGAAAAGGCAACAACAACCGTCTTACAAGGCTTTTCGGGGTGTGTCAGGTTTCAATAATATTATGGATTATATCCCAGTTGCTTATACTTTTTTCGGTTAACTTACAGCAAAAACAGTTAAGCTATACGGTCGGTAACGTCGGAATAAGTTTTTTTGCACCGTTCTGGCTTATATTTTCGGCTGAATATACAGAGGTAAAGTCCCGTTTCAGAAAATTTTTCGGAATACTTTCGGCTTTGTCTGTATCTGCAATACTTCTTATTGTCACGAATCCTTTACATCATCTTTATTATGTGGTATTTGATATGAACAGTATAGAGTACGGAGTAATTTTCTATCTGTATCAGATTATTTATTATGTATGTATAATATCGGGCATTACAATGATGTGTATAAAACACGCAAGGCAGTACAGCCATATAACAAAGCAGACAGTTCTTCTTACTCTTTCTATTGCTGTTCCGCTTGCCGTAAATACTCTTACGGTAACAAAAGTACTTGATACAGGAATTGAACTTACACCGCTTTTCTTTGCCTTTTCAAGCATTATGATACTGATAGCACTCGGAAAGTACGGACTTTTAAATATAAACAGTATCGCTATGAGGGACGTTGCGGACAACATGGAAACAGGTGTGATAATTTCTGATATGAACGGCAATATTTCGTACAAAAACAGGTACACGGAAAATATCATGGATACAGGCGAATGTGTTACAATGCAGAAGTTTATGGAATCTGTCGGAATTAAGTTCAGGGATAATTTCTGCGGTGTAAAGTATAATGACAGATACCTGAATTTCAGACGTTCTTTCTGTAGAAACAATTCTGGTGCGGAAGTTGCGGAAATTATCACGGTAAGTGATGTTACAGAATATCATGAACTTGCGTCGGCTGAAAAGAAACTGAGCATTGAACAGGAACGTAACAGAATTGCACAGGAAATTCACGATTCGGCAGGTCATACATTTACTATGATAAGCTCTCTGTCCAAGATACTTTCCGTTGAAGCCGAAAGGGAAAATCCCGATATAAAGAGTATGCTCGGATATATTTCGGAAATAGACGGACTTTCAAGAAGCGGACTCACACAGCTGAGATGTTCTGTAAATAATCTGCGTGAGGACGAATTTATGACTTCCGTCACTCAGGCTGTAAGAAATGTTACAAATGCCCTAAGAAATATTGATGTTGAGTTCTGTGTACAGGGAAATGACGACGGAAAATATGATTTCTGTATAAAGGAAGTTTATGACAACTGCCGTGAAATAATCACAAATTCTATGCGGTACTCGGAAGCGTCAAGAATTGATATAATATTGAAATTTCTTGGTGAACGTCTTGAAATATATATACTTGATAACGGAAAAGGCTGTGAGAGTATATCCGAAAAAAACGGTTTGAGTGGAATACGTGAACGCACTGAAAAGCTTGGCGGAAGTGTGAAGTTTTCGTCTTTGTGCGGAGAAGGTTTTTCCGTTATTATGAAAATACCATACAGAAGGGAGTGAAAAACATATGATTAAAGTTGTTATAGCGGACGATGTTCAGATACTCAGAACAGGACTGAAAGCCGTTCTTTCTCAGGACAATGAAATAGAAGTTGTCGGGGAGGCAGGCAACGGCAAAGAGGTTTATGAGATGTGTGTGCGAATGAAACCAGATGTTGTTATTATGGATATGAGAATGCCCGATTTTGACGGCGGTTACGGTACAAGAAAAATAAAGGATAATCTGAAAAATATAAAGGTACTTGTACTTACCACTTTCGACGACAAGGAAACAGTTGACAAGGCTGTTGCAAGCGGTGCGGACGGCTATATATTAAAAGAAATGGACAGCAGTGCAATAATAAATTCGATTAAAGCTGTTGCAGGCGGAATTACCGTATTCTGTGACAATATTTTTCAGTCCATAAGAAAAGATGTTGCTGTTCCGCAGGAAGCGAAAAATTTTGACCTTACAGAACGTGAAAGGGAATTTTTACGTCTGATATGCGACGGCTGTGACAACAGGGAGATTGCCTCTCAGCTTTTTCTGGCGGAGGGTACTGTGAGAAACGGTGTGTCAAGGCTTCTGGAAAAGCTGAAACTTAAGGACAGAACACAGTTAGCTGTGTTTGCAATAAAAAACAATATTATTTAGGAGGAATTTAAAATGAATTTTATGGAACTCGCAAAGACAAGGTATTCAGTCAGAAAATTTGACGACAGACCGATTGAAAAAGAAACTCTTGACCTTATTCTTGAGGCAGGAAACGTTGCACCGACAGGCTGTAACTATCAGCCACAGAGAATTTATGTTGTACAGAGTGAGGAAAAAATAGCAAAGCTGAACGAAATCAGCAAATGTATTTTCGGTGCGAAAACTGTTCTTCTTTTCACATACAACGAAGATGAGGACTGGAAAAATCCTCTTGAAAACGGTGTGCATTCGGGTGTGCAGGACGTAAGTATTGTTGCTTCACATATAATGCTTGAGGCATGGGAGCTTGGTGTAGGTACGTGCTGGGTGAATTATTTTGCAAATTCAAGGCTTGAAAAGGAGCTGGGACTTCCTGAAAATGAACGTGCGGTTTTGTTGATGCCTATGGGCTATCCGTCTGAAGATTCAACTCCGCTTAAACTTCATGAAGAGTTGAAAAACATTTACGAAACAGTAAGATATATATAAATATTTTATCCCGAAACCAGACGCATAATAAACAAAATTTACTGTAAATAATACAAATAACCGTTTTTTTCCACGAAATTATAATTAAAACCTCCTGATTTGATTGACTGCAATAAAAAATTATGGTAAAATTTTTCCTGCGGTCATGAAACTGAAAAATCAGGAGGTTATTATGTTAAAAAAAGGGATTGCGTTTCTTTTGTCGGCAGTAATCGGGATTGGTGCATTTGCATATTCAGACTATAAAAAACCGCCGTCTGTTGAGACATACGCCATAACGCAGGAACAGCAGGACTTTATTGAACAGCTTGGAAGTGCGGCACAGAAAACATATGCACAGTATGGTATTCTGCCGAGTATGACAGTTGCACAGGCTATCCTTGAATCTGGCTGGGGAAAAAGTTCTCTGTCAGCACTTTACTATAATTTTTTCGGAATGAAAGCGGACAGCAGTTACAGCGGTGAAAGTGTTGTTTTGCGGACAGGTGAGGAAGTCGACGGCGTGATGATTACTGTCAACGGTACTTTCAGAGTGTATCATTCATTTGAGGAAGGAATAGAGGGATATTATCAGTTCATTACGGGCTATGAAAGATATTCAAATCTTATAGGCGAAACCGATTACAAGGAGGCGTGCCGAAAGATAAAGGAGGACGGCTGGGCAACGGCAAGCAATTATGCGGAATATCTTATAAGTCTTATTGAATCCTTTAATCTGACAAGATTTGATGTTATTCCCGATGACGATAATTACATAGAAGATATTTACGGAGATATAAACGGTGACGGCGTTGTTTCGGCAGAAGATGCGGAAATGATGAATGGTTTTCTTCTCGGACAGATTGAGTTTGACGACGTACAGCGTGAAACGGCAGATATAAATTTTGATGGCAGAATTGATTCGTTTGATGTGACGAAAATAAGAAGATTAATATTAAACAATTCATAAATAAAAGCCTGTGACCGTATGTGTATGGTTACAGGCTGTTTTTATAATATTTTCCCTGCCATGTGTCAAGCTCGGCAAGTCTTTTGTCGATTGCTCCGAGGACTGATATTTTGTCGGCACTCCATAGCGGAGCAATAAGTTTTGATTTGTCGCCATCACCTGTAATGCGTTCAATGACTGTTTCGGGAGGAAGAATTTCAAGCTGACGGACAATTATATTAATATATTCCTCTTTTGTAAGCATATGTATTTTACCCTGATTATACAGGTTTTCAAGCTGAGTTCCCTTTATTACGTGGAGCATCTGAAGCTTTACTGCGTCGGGTTTTAATTCTGCGGTCTGCCGTGCGGTTTCGGTCATCATTTCGGGGGATTCGTCGGGCAGACCGTTTATAATATGCAGACAGGTGCGTATATTACGTTTTTTAAGTCTGAAATATCCGTCAAGAAATTCCGAATGAGTACAACAGCGGTTTATTTTTTCAATGGTTTTTTCGTGTACTGTCTGCATACCGAGTTCAACGGTAAGAGTAGTTTTTTCACTGAGTTCGCCGAGCAGGTCAAGAACTTCGTCGGGCAGACAGTCGGCTCTTGTACCTATCGAAATACCACATATTCCTTCAATGTTCAAAGCGGAAAAATAAAGTCTGCGGAGAGTTTCCAAAGGTGCATATGTGTTTGTGTTCGCCTGAAAATACGCAGTTATAGGAACATTTCCGTATTTACTGTATATACGTTTTTTTTCATTTTCAAGTTGTTCTGTAACTGAAATACTTCCGTCTGTAAAATATCCGCTTCCGCCGTCGCAGAAAATACAGCCTCCCATGCCTTTTTTTCCGTCAATATTGGGACAGGTGAAACCACAGTCAATAACGGCTTTATAAATCTTTTTTCCGAAAACGGTTTTATTGTAATAGTTAAGTGTATGGTATCTCTTGTTGTCAAGCGAAAACCTAAATGGACTGTTTTTCATTCTGCACCTCCGTTGATATTATGTTAACACAAAAATTATGAATTGTCAATGAATGAAATATTTTTGAGAAAATTCGGAAAATTATGTTTTTTCCCCTTGACTTTTTTTATGAAAATGTGTAGAATAATATTTAGAATACTTTAAAGGAATAATTAAAGTGAGAAGTAATATAATATTAACCTGTGTGTTCGCACAGCAAAAACACAAGCAGAATTATTGGAAATATAAAATCTGATTTGTGAGATTTTCACAATAAATTGGTGCTGAAAGCGGTGAATTGCACAATCTTATTTTTTTATCCAAAAACTTCTTTGACAAATAAAGCGTTTTGTGTTATAATTATTCTAAGTTATATTATGATTTTTTATAGAGTCCAATGCCGTTCTGCAGCGATGTATTACTGCTCTGGCTTGCGGATATCGGAAAGGAACTGAAATGTCTGAAACTTCAAAAATTATTACTGTTACATCAGGAAAGGGCGGAACAGGAAAATCAACTGTTTGTTCCGGTCTTGGCTATACTCTCGCAAAACAGGGGTATAGAACTCTTATTATCGAACTTGACTTCGGTCTCAGATGTCTTGATATTATGTTTGGTTTGCAGGATAAAATAGAACATGACCTTAGTGATGTCCTCAGCGGAAAAATGTCCGCACTCGATGCCTGCTCAAAAGTGCCTATGGCTTCAAATCTCGAACTGCTCTGTGCTCCGAAAACTCTTACACCTGTAACCGCCGAGCAGATTTATGATATATGCCGTTCGGTTAAAAAATACTATGACTACATAATCATAGATACGGGTGCGGGTATCAATTCCCATGTTTTTGATATAGTTGAACAGGCTAACCTTATTCTTGTAGTTTCCACTCCCGACCAGGTATGTATAAGAGATGCCTCGCTTATGTCAGATGAATTTTATAACAGAGGCAACAAAAGACAGCGTCTTATTATAAATAAGGTGAGCAAGAAGGTTATCGGAAATTCGCTTGTAAAAAATCTTGATGAAATTATTGACAAGGTGGGCGTACAGCTTATAGGTGTTATTCCCGAAGACTTCAAGCTTACTGTCGCTACCGCAAAGGGTGACCCGATTCCTACGGAATCAGAGGCACTTCTTGCATTTGATGCAATTTCCAAAAGACTGGTCGGCGACTTTGTTCCGCTGACCATAAAGGGAGCATAATTATTAAAATATTATTCTGCATTGCAGGGAAAGGAAAAAGAAATGAAGATTGCCATTATTGCACATGATGCAAAGAAAGAACTTATGGTTCAGTTTTGCAGTGCGTATTGCGGAATTTTATCGAAGCACACATTGATAGCAACTAATACAACAGGAAAGCAGGTCGGCGAAGCCACAGGACTTCCTATCAAAAAATATCTCAGCGGACAGGGCGGTGCGGAGCAGATACTTGCACTTCTTTCATGTAATGAAGTTGATGTGCTTCTGTTTTTCAGAGACCCGATTAATCCAAAGGCGACGGACGTGCATGATATTAATCTTCTCAGACTTTGTGATGTTCACAACGTTCCCGTTGCTACAAATATTGCCACCGCCGAAGCTCTTATACTTGCTCTCGAAAGGGGGGATTTAGACTGGCGTGAGGTTGGTAATCCGAGTATCTGATATTAATTGTCCCTGTGTTAAGGGACAATTTTCATGTTTGGAAAAATTCCGTCAGTTTTGCCTACATATCCATGTATTCTTGAAAAAATATATGCAGACTGATGATAATATAATAACAGGAAGGAATTGAAAATTATGGCTGTTAATGTTAAACGTCCGAACGGTACAGAAGATGTACTGCCGAAAGATGTACACAAATGGCACACTGTTGAAAAAATTGCAAGGGAAACCGCTGAAAGTTTCGGATTTTCTGAAATAAGAATTCCGACTTTTGAAAATACAGAGCTTTTTCAGCGTTCTGTCGGCGAAACAACCGACGTTGTACAGAAAGAAATGTATACAGTTACGGCTAAGGAAACAAAATTCACGCTGAGACCCGAGGGAACGGCAGGCACAATCCGTGCCATGCTTCAGAACGGTCTGCTGAATGAGGCACTTCCTCAGCGTGTTTACTATATATTGTCGTGTTTCCGTCACGAACGTCCGCAGGCAGGACGACTGAGAGAGTTTCACCAGTTC
Source organism: uncultured Ruminococcus sp. (assembly GCA_947177755.1). Classification (GTDB taxonomy): domain Bacteria; phylum Bacillota; class Clostridia; order Oscillospirales; family Ruminococcaceae; genus Ruminococcus. The sequence goes on from CAMWVV010000033.1 coordinate 10,119, forward strand.
GGTCTTGAAATGGCAGGAAGTCAGTCACCGTCGGCAGATGCAGAAGTGATTTCGCTTGCAAAAAATATACTCGACCGTCTAGGACTGAAAAATATTGAACTTTATATCAATTCAATAGGCTGTCCGACATGCCGTGCAAAGTATCACGAGGCTCTCAGAAGTTACTTTGAGGCACGGAAAGACGAACTTTGCGAAACGTGTCATGAAAGGCTTGAAAAAAATCCAATGAGAATACTTGACTGTAAAAGTTCCGTATGTCAGGAAATTGCAAAGGATGCCCCCGTTATTCTTGACTATCTCTGCGAGGAATGCAGTGACCACTTTGAAAAGCTTAAAAAATATCTCACTAATCTTAATATAGACTTTAAAGTGAATCCGAAGATAGTCAGAGGTCTTGACTACTACACAAAAACCGTTTTTGAATTTGTTACGACTGAAATCGGCGCTCAAGGTACTGTTTGCGGCGGCGGACGTTATGACGGTCTTATTGAACAGCTCGGCGGTCAGAAAGTTCCTGCACTTGGCTTTGCTATGGGTATAGAACGTCTTCTTATCGTTATGGACAAGCAGGGCAGTGAATTTCTTACACCAAGAACGTGCGACGTTTATTTTGCTACAATGGGCGACAATGCTCTTGAAAAGGCTATGCAGATTTCACACGAACTGCGTGAATTTGGTTATCGTGCGGAATTTGACCTTATGGGACGTGGTATCAAGGCACAGATGAAGTACGCCAATAAAATAGGTTCGGCGTTTACCGTTGTAATCGGTGACAATGAACTTGAAAGCGGAACTGTTAAAGTCAAGGAAATGGAAACTGGAAATGAAGTGGAAATTGCCCTTGATGATAAGTTCAGAATAAATTTTGAATCACTTTATTTCAATAAAATGATGGACAGTCTTGAAGATGATGAACTTCTGAATAATTTTACAAACGGGGAGAATAGGTAATTATGGCTGACACTATGAAAGGTTTGAAACGTACTCACTACTGCGGAGATGTTACCGAAGTCGGACAGGAAGTAGTAGTAGGCGGATTTGTTGACAGAATAAGAAACAAGGGCGGTGTTATTTTCATTGTTCTCAGGGACAGGACGGGTATTGTACAGCTTCTTTTCAACGACAAGAGCAATCCCGAGATTTTTGAAAAAGCTGCTTCATGTCACAGTGAATATGTTCTTATGGCAAAGGGTAAAGTCTGCGAACGTGAAAGCAAGAACTACAAAATAAAAACAGGTCTTGTTGAAATTTTCGTTGACGACCTCAGAATACTTGCAAAGGCTCAGACACCGCCGTTTGAGATAGTGAGCGACTCAAATGTAAACGAGGAACTGCGTCTTAAATACCGTTTTCTTGACCTCAGACGTGAACCGCTCCAGCGTAATATAATAATGCGTCATGAGATTGCAAAAGTTACAAGAGAATATTTCTATGAAAACGGATTTATTGAAATTGAAACTCCTATGATGATGAAGTCAACGCCCGAGGGTGCAAGGGATTATCTCATTCCGTCAAGAGTACATCAGGGAAAATTTTACGCACTTCCGCAGTCACCGCAGATTTACAAGCAGTTGCTTATGATTTCAGGATATGACCGCTATATTCAGCTTGCACGCTGTTTCCGTGATGAAGATTTGCGTGCGGACAGACAGCCCGAATTTACTCAGATAGACCTTGAAATGTCTTTTGTTGATGCCGAAGATATTCAGGAATGTGTTGAGGGATTTGTACAGCGTGTTTTCAAGGAAGTAATGAATGTTGACATTCCAACACCCCTGCCACGTCTTACTTTTGCCGACGCTATGAACCGTTACGGTTCTGACAAGCCTGATACACGTTTTGGCTTTGAAATTCAGGATATTTCCGAAACTGTTAAGGATATTGATTTTGTTGTATTTCAGAACGCTCTTATTGACGGCGGTTCTGTACGTGCAATAAATGTAAAGAACGGTGCAGGCACTTACACAAGAAAGGAAATCGACAAGCTTGTTGAACACGCCAAGGGTATCGGTGCAAAGGGTCTTGCATATATCCGCTGGGCAGACGAGCCGAACTGTTCATTTAAAAAGTTCCTCGGTGACGGTCAGCTTGAAAAAATCTGTGACGCTGTAAATGCTGAAAAAGGCGACCTTGTGCTTATATGTGCCGACAAAAATAAAACCGTTCTTTCAACTCTCGGTGCAATCCGTCTTATCTGCGGAAAACGTCTTGACGTTATTCCCGAAGACAAGTATAATTTCCTGTGGATTACTGAAATGCCTTTCTTTGAACATGACGACGAAAATAATACATGGGTTGCCGCACATCACCCGTTTACTATGCCTATGGAAGAATGCATTGAATATCTCGACACCGACCCTGCAAACGTTCGTGCAAAGGCGTGGGATTTGGTTCTCAACGGTACGGAACTTTCAAGCGGTTCTATGCGTATAACTGATTTTGAACTCCAGCAGAGAATGTTTGAGGCTCTCGGCATGACAGATGAGGAAATTAAAGCTAAATTCGGTTTTCTTGTTGACGCTTACCGTTATGCTGCTCCGCCTCATGGTGGTATGGGTATAGGTCTTGACCGTCTGGCAATGATTATGTGCAAGGCTGACAGTCTCCGTGACGTTACAGCATTTCCGAAAGTTCAGAATGCAAGTGAACTCATGTCCGAGTGTCCGTCTGTTGTTGACGACGAAAGTCTTTCTGTACTCGGAATCAAGGTTGACGTTAAGGAAGATTGATTGTTAAAAATATTATTTTTCTGAAAATACTTGACAAATGTATTTTTATGGTGTATAATATACACGTAAATTGAATATGATTTATTTGGGAGCTGTCTGTAGGGATTAGCTCCCTTTATACTTTCATGAAGTATAAAAAAGTAATCAATAGCTGTATAAATGTGAATAAAAGGTATATAATGTTCAAAGGGGAGCTGTCTGTAGAGATAGCTCTCTTTCTGTTTATTTGAAGAAAAAATGAACTTTATCCATTGAAAGAGGTGATACTATGGCATCAGAAGCAGTTAAAAAAATCCTTTCCGCTGAAGCTGATTCAAACAGAAAAAATGCTGACGCACGAAAATGCAGTGAGGATATTATAATGGAAGCTGAAAGATATTCTGCCCTTGCTGTTCAGAAAAAAATCAGTGCTGCCGCCGCAGAGGCTGAAAAAATCCGTGCGGAGTACAGAAAAAAGTCTGATATTCATGCAGAACAGGCTGAAAAATCTTGTTTTGAACAGATTAAGAATATCAGAATGCAGGCTGAAAAAAATATGAGTAATGCAGTAAATGCGGTGATTGAAGAGTTTTTCTGAAAAAATTGCTTATAAGGAGAGTGATGTAAAATTGGCGAAACTCAGAATGAAAAAAATTGAACTGATTGCACTTCTGACGGACAGCAAGAAAATTATTGAACTGCTTCAACGGCGTGGTGTTGTGGAAATTTCACGGAATGATGACGAAGAACTTGACAGCACAAACGTCACCGCAGTAGTGGGGGAGTTTGAAAAGTTCCGCAGTACCGTTTCAAATGCGTTAAGTATACTTGACAGATATGCACCCGAAAAAACTGCTGTTATTGATATGTTCGGCGGAAAAAACGAAGTTGAAAAGCACGATTTCGGAAAGGGTGCGGTGCAGTTTGAAAAAATAATGACAGTCGCAAACGAAATTATCAGAAGCAGTAATGAAATTTCAGAAGCTGAAAAAAGCATATCACAAATGAATGTTAAATGTGATATTCTGAAAACGTGGATTAATCTTGATGTACCGATGAATTTCAGAGGCACGGCAACTACAACGGCTTTTATCGGCTCTGTACCGTCGGGAATTTCTCTTGAAAATATGCTCGAAGGCAGTTACAAGGAAATAATTTCGCAGTCTAAAGAACAGACGAATTTATTTATTCTTTGCAGTAAGGACACGGCAGACGAAACAGAAAAATTTCTGCGTAAAAGTTCATTTGTTCCGTTGTCGGAAACAGAAAGTGAAACACCGCAGAATATTATTGAACGCTGTAAAAATGAATACAAAGTTTTGAAAAGACGTTGTGAAGAACTTGAAAAGCATATTGCAGAATTTGCCGAACACCGTGAAAAACTGAAATTTGCGGTTGATTATCTGCAAATGCGTAAAGACAAATATAGTGCGTTGGGTTCGCTTGGTTTTACGGAAAGTACATTTGTACTGACAGGTTACATTCCCGAAAAATATACCGCTTCTCTACAGAAAGAGATTGAAAAAAAGTACACCGCATCAATAACTTTCACAGACCCGACAGATGATGAAGATGTGCCTGTTTTGCTTGAAAACAGCCGTTTTTCCGCACCTGTTGAGAGTATTACCAGAATGTATTCAATGCCGTCAAAATCGGACGTTGACCCGACACCCGTCATGTCATTTTTCTATTATCTTTTTTTCGGCATGATGCTTTCTGATGCGGGGTACGGTCTGTTAATGCTAATCGGCACAACGATAGTTCTGAAAAAATTCAGACTTGATACAAGCATGAAAAAGACTATGATAATGTTCCGCAACTGTGGTGTATCAACGCTTATATGGGGAGCGTTGTTCGGAAGCTGGTTCGGCGATATAGTGCAGGTTGTGGGGCGTGAGTATTTCGGAAAGGAAATCGGAAGCATCGCACTTTGGTTTCAGCCTTTGAACGACCCGATAAAACTTCTTCTTTATTCGTTCGCTCTTGGAATACTTCACTTGTTTCTGGGCGTGGGCGTATCGTTTAAAATGGCGTGGGACGACGGCAGAAAACTTGATGCCATTCTTGATACAGTTCCCGTCTATATGACGATTTTAGGTGTTGCACCTCTCGCCGCAGGAATATTGACAGACGTTCCGTCAATACTGAAAACCGTCGGAACTTATCTGATGATAATCGGAGTAGTGCTTATTGTTCTTACTTCGGGGAGAAGTTCAAAATCTGTTTTCGGAAAATTTTTCGGCGGACTTTATGCACTCTATAATACGGCAACAGGTTATTTAAGTGACATTCTTTCATATTCACGTCTTCTTGCTCTCGGTCTTGCAACGGGAAGCATAGCAAGCGTTATAAATCTTATAGGAACAATGCCCGAAAATATGATAGTCAAGACAATACTGCTTGTGGTCGTTTTCATAGTCGGTCACATAGCAAATCTTGCAATAAATCTTCTGGGGGCTTATGTTCATACGGACAGACTACAGTTTGTTGAACTGTTCGGAAAATTCTACACAGGAGGCGGACGTGAATTTAGTCCGCTTACGGTAAACACTCAGTATATCAGTTTCAAGGAGGAAAATTATAATGAATAGTATGGGAATAGCACTGGCAGTTTTAGGTGCAGCTTGTGCCGCACTTTTCGCAGGAATAGGCTCGGCAAAGGGCGTTGGACTTGTCGGCGAGGCAGCCGCAGGAGTAGTTTCGGTTGACCCGAACAAATTCAGTAAGGTTCTTATTTTACAGCTTTTACCAGGTACACAAGGTCTTTACGGACTTCTCACCGCAATTCTTATGTTAAGCCGAATAGGAATTATCGGCGGAAATGCTGCTGAACTTACTACATCTCAGGGAATTATGTTTTTGGGTGCGGCTTTACCTATTGCAATAGTCGGACTTTTTTCGGGTATAGCTCAGGGACGTGCAGCCGCTGCAGGTGTGGGAATTACCGCTAAAAAACCTGAACACAACGGCAAGGGTATTATTATGGCGGCAATGGTTGAAACATACGCAATTCTCGCACTTCTTGTTTCGATTCTTCTTATTTACAACATCGCTATATAAGCAGGCAGGGAGGGACAGAAATGTCGGGACTTGACGAAATTCTTGATATAATCAGTCAACAGCAGAAACAAACGGAAAATAATATCATACGTCGGGCAGAAGAAAAAGCCAGAGCTATAGAGGCAGAGGGCAATGCAGAAGCTGAAAAGGCGTATGAAGATTACATGAAAAAGGCTTCCGTACAGGCTGAAACAGACTATAAAAATGCCTATAATTCGGCAGATGCGGAAATGAAAAGAAAGATTCTGAAATGCAGGGTTGAAATTATAGATTCGGCAATTGAAAATATTATTTCGGCACTTGACGGACTTCCTGAAAGTGAATATTTTGAAATGATTCTGAAAATTGTCGGACGTAAACTTCATAAGGGCAACGGAATAATTTATTTCGGTGAAAATGACCTGCAAAGACTTCCGTCCGATTTTGCGGAAAAACTCACAGTTCTTGCAGAAAAAGAGGGCGGAATGGTTGTTATTTCGGATAAGGCAGCCGAAATAAATGATGGTTTTGTACTGGAATACGGTCTTATTTCTGAAAATTGCAGTTTCGGAGCAATTATTGAATCGGAAAAAGACGGTATACGTGATACTCTCGCAAGAGAACTTTTTTCGGGCAGGTGATTGAATGGGCAGAGAAGAATATGCAAGTGCGGTGTCGGCGGTAAAGGCAATGGAAAGCTTTCTGTTTACGCAAAGCGACATGGAACAGCTTATTAATGCACGTACAGATGCAGAATTTGATTCGCTCGTTTCCGCAAAAGCGACTGAAAACAAAACTCTTGCCGATGTGTGGGAAATGCTGAAAAGTTATGCACCAGACAGCCGTGAGCTTGAAATTCTCCTTTACAGGAACGATTTCCACAATCTCAAAGCCGTACTGAAAGCGATGATTTCGGGCAGAGAACCGGAAAATTATTTTATTGAACCCTCAAACGTCGGAATTGATGTACTTAAAGAGGCGTTCAGGACAAAGGATAGCGACATTTTACCCGATTATATGCGTGAAACCGCTTCCGAAGCGTATGAACTTCTTACGGGTACTCTTGACGGTCAGCTTTCGGATTCGCTTATTGATTCGTCGGCACTCAGGGCTATGCAGAAAAGTGCGGAGGAGTTCGGCGGTGATTTCATGCGGAAATATGCAGAACTTATAACAGTGTTTGCCGATATGAAAACGGCTTACCGTTGCAGTAGAATGGGAAAGTCAAGGGCATTTCTTGAAACTGCCTTGTGCGGAAGCACGGCACTTGACAAGGAGTCACTTATAAGAGCGTCGCTCGGCGGTACGGACAATGTAATCAGTTTTCTTGAAAATACGCAGTATAATGAATCCGCACATCTGCTGAAAGAAAATCCCGCACAGTTTGAAAAGTACAGTGATGACATGATTACGGAATTTGCCGAAACAGCACGTATGCAAGCTTTCGGGGTTGAACCGTTGATAGCTTACTATATTGCAAAGGAAGCTGAAATTAAGAATCTGCGTATAATTTCGGTTTGTCGGGAAAGCGGTGCAGATATTGAAACAATTACGGAAAGGTTGAGAAAATTATATGTATAAAGTTGCAGTAATCGGCGACAGTGCGAGCGTTTCGGGTTTTGCGGCACTCGGTCTTTCCGTTTTCCGTGAAACCGAACCACAGAAAATTTCAAAACTGATAACAAGGCTTGCGGAAAATGATTTTGCAATAATTTATATTACCGAACCTGTGGCAAAACTGGTAAGCGATACGATAAACAAATACCGCAACAGCCGTTTACCGTCAATTGTTCTTATTCCCGCCATAAAGGGAAATACAGGCGACGGAATGAGAGCCGTACATGAAGCGGTTGAAAAGGCTGTAGGTTCTGATATACTGAAGAATTGAGGCGATTTATAAAAATGAACAGTACAGGAACAGTTGTAAAAATCTCAGGTCCGCTCGTAGTGGCGGAGGGAATGAGAGATGCCAATATGTTTGATGTTGTGCGTGTAAGCCAACAGAAACTTATAGGTGAAATTATAGAAATGCACGGTGACCGTGCGTCAATACAGGTTTACGAGGAAACCGCAGGACTTGGTACGGGTGAAAAAGTCGTTTCAACGGGCGAACCGATGAGCGTTGAACTTGGTCCTGGGCTTATCGGAAGTATTTTTGACGGTATACAGCGACCTCTTGACGATATTAAAAAAGTCTGCGGAAACAGTCTTAAAAGAGGCGTTGAAGTTCCGTCGCTTAAAAGGGAAAAGGTATGGAATTTTACACCGTCTGTAAAAGAGGGTGAAAGGGTTACAGGGGGCGACATAATCGGAACAGTCCCCGAAACTGATATAGTTCTGCACAAAATTCTTGTACCTAACGGCGTTGAGGGCATTGTGAAAAAGATTTCAGCAGGTGAATTTCATGTAGACGATATTGTGTGTGTGCTTGAAACAGACAAGGGCGAACGTGAATTATCCATGTTTCAGAAGTGGGCGGTAAGACGTGGCAGACCCTACAGAAAAAAGTTATCTCCCGATATGCCGTTAGTTACTGGGCAAAGAGTTGTTGACTGCCTTTTTCCGATAGCAAAAGGCGGTGTTGCGGCAATTCCAGGACCGTTCGGAAGCGGTAAGACTGTTACACAGCACCAGCTTGCAAAGTGGGCAGCCGCTGATATTATCGTATATATAGGATGTGGCGAGCGTGGCAACGAAATGACTGATGTCCTTAATGAGTTCCCTGAACTTATTGACCCTCACACAAACAAGTCGCTTATGGAAAGAACGGTTTTGATTGCGAATACGTCCGATATGCCTGTTGCCGCACGTGAAGCGTCTGTTTATACAGGCATAACAATTGCGGAATATTATCGTGATATGGGTTATTCCGTTGCACTCATGGCAGATTCAACTTCACGATGGGCGGAAGCTCTCCGTGAGATGTCGGGACGGCTTGAAGAAATGCCAGGTGATGAAGGTTATCCCGCATATCTCGGAAGCCGTCTGGCACAGTTTTATGAACGTGCAGGGCGTGTTATCTCAAACGGTACGGACGGCAGAGAGGGGACATTATCTGTAATCGGTGCAGTTTCACCGCCTGGCGGAGACATCTCCGAACCCGTTTCACAGGCTACCCTCAGAATTGTAAAAGTTTTCTGGGGTCTTGATTCAAATCTTGCCTATCAGAGACATTTTCCTGCAATAAACTGGCTTACAAGTTATTCACTTTATGTGGATTCACTGGCAGACTGGTATAATAATAACGTTTCAGCAGACTGGACGAAATTAAGGGCAAGGTTTATGGAAATTCTCCATGACGAAGCCGAACTTAAAGAAATTGTAAAGCTTATCGGTATGGACACACTTTCAGCCAATGACCGTCTTAAAATGGAAACGGCACGCTCTATCCGTGAGGACTTTTTACATCAGCTTGCTTTTCATGAAGTCGACACTTACACAAGTCTTAAAAAACAGCTTTACATGATGAAACTTATACTGAATTTCAATGACAAGGCAATTGAAGTGGTCGGAAAGGGTGCGGATATTGAAGCGGTTTCGGGACTGGCAGTCCGTGAAAAAATCGGACGTTTCAAGTATGTTCCCGAAGAAAATACAGATGTGGAATTTGACAGGATTTCCGTTGAAACTGAATCCGAACTTAATCAACTGCTCAGCAGGGAGGGAAATTAATGCCAAGAGAATACAGAACGATTGAAGAAGCCGTAGGTCCTTTGTTGCTTGTAAAGGACGTTGAGGGTGCGACATACGGCGAACTTGCCGAAATAAGACTTAAGAACGGCGAAAAAAGACGTTGCCGTGTTCTCGAAGTTGACGGCACAAATGCTCTTGTACAGCTTTTTGAGAACGCCGCAGGAATAAATCTTCACGACAGCAGTGTTGTTTTTTCGGGTCATCAGATGGAACTCGGCGTATCTGAAGATATGCTCGGAAGAGTATTTGACGGTCTCGGCAGACCTATTGACGACGGAGTTGAAATTATTCCTGAAATGCGTATGGACGTTAACGGTCTGCCAATGAATCCCGTTGCACGCCGTTATCCGCAGGAATTTATTCAGACAGGTGTTTCCGCCATTGACGGTCTGAATACACTTGTAAGAGGTCAGAAACTGCCTATTTTCTCAGCGAGCGGACTTCCGCACGCACAGTTTGCCGCACAGATAGCACGTCAGTCTAAAGTGCGTGGCACAGATGAACAGTTTGCGGTGGTCTTTGCGGCTATGGGCATTACTTTCGAGGAATCCGAATACTTTGTGAACAGTTTCAGAAGTACGGGGGCTTTGGACAGAACAGTCCTTTTTATTAACCTTGCGAACGATTCCGCAATTGAGAGAA
>CAMWVV010000034.1 GCA_947177755.1 uncultured Ruminococcus sp.
ATTTTATATTATAGCACATAAAAAAATAAAAATCCAGTAGCAATACTTGAAATATTTGTGAATACGTGGTATAATTGAATAAAATTTTATTAAGAGGTGTTTTTTGTGAATCAGAAAAAAATTGACCGTATAAACGAACTTTCAAGAAAATCAAAGACGGAGGGTCTTACAGAAAAGGAAAAAGCGGAACAGACAGCACTCCGCAACGAATACAGGCAGTCAGTTGTAGGAAATCTTTCTGCACAGCTTGACAATACATATGTAATGACTCCCGACGGGAAAAAGCGGAAAGTCGGAAAGGGCTGATATTATGACAAATGTCGATTTTTTTGGAATGGCAGTAAAATCTGCGGAAAAAGCCTATGCACCGTATAGTAATTTTAAAGTTGGTGCTGTTCTGCTTACTCGTGACGGGCAGATTTTTACAGGCTGTAACATAGAAAATGCATCATATTCAATGACGATGTGTGCAGAACGTATAGCAGTTTTCAAGGCTGTTTCTTCGGGCTTTAAGGACTTCAAAGCCATTGCAGTTGCAGGAAGTTCAGACGGTGACTTCTCAAAACCGTGTATTCCGTGCGGTGCGTGTCTGCAAGTTTTGTCTGAATTTTGTGACGACGATTTTATGATTGTGCTTTCAGACGGAGTTTATAAACTTTCGGATTTTATGCCGAAAAAATTCAGTGCGGAGAATATTGTATGAAAAAAATCAATGCAGTTTATGATGACAACACCATAAGAGTATATCAGGCTTTCAATGAACGTATAGCCTGTGAAGCCGTTAAACTCGGTACATTCGGAAAGTCGTTCAAACGTGAGCGAATGACATGGATTAAACCGTCTTTTCTGTGGATGATGTACCGTTCAGGCTGGGCGGAAAAGGAAAATCAGGAGCATATACTTGCAATTGATATTACAAGAGAGGGTTTTGAAAAAATTCTGAAAAATGCCGTCCTTTCGTCATATCGTGAAGATACAGGCGTTTCATATGATGAATGGAAAAAGAAAGTTGCCGAATCGGAAGTAAGATGTCAGTTTGACCCCGACCGTGATATTTATGGTAATCCACAGCAGGTAAGGGCGATTCAGCTCGGACTTCGTGGGAAAATGGTTGAGCGGTATATAAATGACTGGATAGTAAAGATAACCGATATTACAGATAATGTCAGATATCTTAAAAGTCTCAGGGACAAAAATATTCTTACTACTGAAAATCTTCCGCAGGAAAAAGAATACCCTGTAAGCAGTGAGATAATTAAAATACTTTGTATGGAGGAATAAATGTTAAAGGAAAAAATAGAAAAACATCTGCTTGAAATTCAGAAACCGTCAAGATATATAGGCGGTGAAGTAGGCAGTATTATAAAAGACAAATCAAAGGTGGACGTTCGGTTTGCGTTCTGCTTTCCTGATACCTATGATATAGGTATGTCACATCTGGGCATGAAGATTCTTTATTCTCTCACTAATGAAAGGGAAAATTACTGGTGCGAGAGATGTTTTGCACCGTCGGAGGACTTTGAGGCTATAATGCGTGAAAACGACATACCGCTTTATGCACTTGAAAGTCTTGACCCGATTAAAGACTTTGATTTTATAGGCTTTACAATGCAGTACGAACTTTCATACACCAATGTTCTGAATATGCTTGATTTGGCAGGAATACCGATATTTGCCCGTGACCGTACAGAAGAACTTACACAGATAGTAGTTGCCGGAGGTCCTTGCGTGTGCAACCCCGAACCGCTCGCCGACTTCTTTGACCTGTTTATTCTTGGCGAGGGTGAGGAAGTAAACCTTGAACTTATGGACTTATATCACGAAATGAAAAAACTGGGTGCATCACGAAAGGAATTTCTGCGGAAAGCCTGTCATATAGAAGGAATTTACGTTCCGCAGTTCTATAAGTTCCATTATAAGGACGACGGCACTATTGAACGCATTGAAGTGACGGACGACGCTCCCGAAACCGTCAAGAAACGTATAATAAAGGATTTTGACAAAGTATATTATCCTGAAAATTTCGTTGTTCCGTTTACGGAAATAGTTCATGACCGTGTATCTGTGGAGGTACTTAGGGGCTGTCTCAGAGGTTGCCGATTCTGTCAGGCAGGATTTATTTACAGACCTTTCCGCGAAAAGCACGCCGATACTATCGTAGAACAGACTAAGTGCCTTTGTGAAAATACAGGCTATGACGAAGTTTCGCTTGCTTCATTAAGTACAAGTGACCACTCCGAAATAGACCCCATGCTTACTAAACTTTTAACGTATACAGCAGGTGAAAGAATTAATCTGTCACTGCCGTCTTTAAGAGTTGACAACTTTTCAGAAGAACTTCTCGAAAAAATCAAGAGAATACGCAAGTCGGGTCTTACTTTTGCCCCCGAGGGTGGCACTCAGCGTTTGCGTGATGTTATAAACAAGAATGTAAGCGACGAAGAAATAATGAATACCTGCCGTATTGCGTTCGAGGGCGGATATTCGTCGGTAAAGCTTTATTTCATGATGGGTCTGCCGACCGAAACGGACGAGGATATTATGGGTATTGCCGAACTTGCACAGCGTATAATTGATTTGTTTTATACTATGGAAAACCGTCCGAAAGGCAGGGGCGTGCAGATTTCTGTAAGCTGTGCGACTTTTGTCCCGAAACCTTTCACGCCGTTCCAGTTTGAACCGCAGGACACAAGAGAGATGATTGAACACAAACAGAAACTTCTTCTTGATTCTGTCAACAAGAAACGGGTGAAAGTAAGCTATCATGACCCGAATGTAAGTATTCTGGAGGCTGTTCTTGCAAAAGGCGACCGCCGTCTGTGTGATGTTGTTTATACTGCATGGAAAAAAGGCTGTAAGTTTGACAGCTGGGGTGAACATTATCATTTTGACAAGTGGCTTGAATCTTTTGAAGAATGCGGTGTAGACCCTGCATTCTATGCAAACAGGCGTATTTCGTATGATGAAATACTTCCGTGGGGACATCTTGACTATTATGTTTCACATGAATTTTTTGTCCGTGAAAACAAGACAGCACACAAAGCCATTACTACACCTCATTGCCGTCTGAAGTGTTCGGGCTGTGGAGTAAACAAGGAGATAGGGGGAAGATGTTTTGATTAGATTAAGAGCAGTATTCAGTAAAAAAGACCGTGCAAAATACATTTCACATCTCGACCTTAATCGCTGTATGCTCCGTACTTTCAGGCGTTCGGGGCTTCCTATATGGTACACGGAGGGTTTCCATTCTCACCCTTATTTCTCTTTTGCACTTGCTCTTTCACTCGGATATGAAAGCGAATGTGAAATACTTGATTTCAACCTTAATGAAGAAGTGCCTTTTGACGAAGTTCGTGACCGTCTGAATGCCGTTATGCCCGACGGTATGGAAATTATTTCGGTTGCGGAGCAGGTCAGGAAAATAACGGCAATCACAAATGCGGAATACAGTTTCAGTCTTGTGACGGACAAGCCAGAGTCTCTTATTAACGATATAAAAAGTCTGATAAATCAGGAACAGATTCTTATTGAAAAAAAGACAAAGAAAGGTGTTAAAACAGTTGACATAAAGCCCGATATGAAGATAGTTTCATGTGAAGTTTCCGAAAAATCCGTTGATATGGTCATGAGACTACCCGCCGGAACTCAGACAAATTATAATCCTTCGCTATTTTTTGAGGCACTGAAAAATGTTTCTGATATGCCTTTTGAAACGGCAGAAATCAGGCGTACAGGAATTTTTTGCGAAAATAATGAAATTTTTTCGTGAAAACACTTGCATTTTTTTTCAAAGTGTGATATGATATAAAAGCATTTGAAATCCGTCGGTATTTTTTGCTGACGGGAGTTAATGCCGTAAGACATTAAACCGGACAGTCCGCTGTTGTCCATAACAAGAATGTCCGAAAATTTTAGGAGGAAATTAAAATGGATGCACTCAAGTTAATCAGCAACTCAAGCATGAAGGAAAATATTCCTGAATTTAATGTAGGTGACACTGTAAAGGTTCACGTACAGATTAAGGAAGGCGAAAAGAGCCGTATTCAGGTTTTTGAAGGCACTGTTATTGCCAAGAAGCACGGCGGTATCAGCGAAACTTTCACTGTAAGACGTGTTTCCCACGGCTGCGGTATCGAAAGAGTTTTCCCTGTTCACTCACCTGCTGTTGACAAGGTAGAAGTTGTAAGACACGGTAAAGTCCGCAGAGCTAAACTCTACTACCTCAGAGACAGAGTGGGTAAGGCTGCAAAGGTTAAGGAACAGATACGCTAAAAGGCTGATGACTGGGTTCAGGCAGTTCATTCTGCCTGTCCCGTCTATCTCCGCAAGGGACTTGAAGTCCCTTTTTTGCTAATATTATAAAGTCCGATTCCGCAACGGATAAGGGCTTTGCAATTTCTTATATTAATGAGGTGTCACTATGGAAGAAAACGTTGAAATAAATCCGAGTGAAACAAATAAATCAGGAAACAAGCTTCTTGGTGATATTGTGGAAATCATTGAATCTACATTAATCACGGTTTTTGTTATTGTAATGATTTTCACATATATTCTGCACCCTGTAAATGTTGTCGGTACTTCAATGACAAATACTCTTCAGGACAATGACAGAATTTTTATGACTACTGTATATACCGGTATTTCATACGGCGATATAGTTGTTATAGATAATGATATGGCATATCTCCTTGATGAAAACAATAACATTGTTGAAAAAAATATTGACGGTTCAGGTCTGAAAGAATGTATTATAAAGCGTGTTATTGCAACGGGCGGGCAGACAGTTGAAATAATTCCCGAAACTGGCGATGTTATTGTGGACGGCAACACACTTGACGAGCCGTATATAAAGGAAAAACTCAGAAACGGCGGTGTATTTGAATATCCTATAATTGTTCCGGAAGGATATTTCTTTGTTATGGGCGATAACAGGAACGGTTCTTCTGACAGTCGTAACCAAGATATTGGTCTTATAAGTAAAGAACAGATTTACGGAAAGGCTATTATAAGATATGCACCTTTAAGTAAATTTAAATATCTCGGTGATTCATATAAGCACAGCAATGAACAATAGAGTAAAAAAAATCTTTATCACGGCTGTCAGAGATATTGTTTCATTTATTGAAACGGCGTTTATTGCACTTTTTGTTATGGCACTGATTTTTACATATGTTTTCCGTGTGGCTACCGTAAACGGTGAATCTATGAGAAATACTCTTATGCCCGACGACCGTCTTATTACTACAGCATGGTATAATTCCGCAAAGCAGGGTGATATTGTAATTGTATACGCTGCTGATTCTGTCACTCTCAATGACGACGGAAGTCTTGATGTGGAAAAAGGGCTGAGGAAAACTCTTGTAAAAAGGGTTGTGGCAGTTGAGGGACAGACTATTGATATAGATTTTGAACGTGGTGCGGTTTATGTTGACGGAAAAATGCTTGATGAAAGCTACATAACAGGTCTTACACACATGGACGAAGGTGCTTTCACAGGACAGTATCCCGTTGAAGTCCCCGAAGGATATGTTTTTGTTATGGGCGACAACAGGCAGGTGTCAAAAGACAGCCGTTCTTCTGAAATAGGTTTTGTTGCAGTAAAGAATATAACCGGAAAAGTCATCATGCGTATTTCTCCGCTTGATACTTTCGGTTTTGTTGAATGAAAATAAGGAGGGTTATCCGTGGATAATACCGACATGAAACAAATACAGTGGTTTCCCGGACATATGGCTAAAACAAGACGGCTTATATCTGCAAATCTGAAACTTGTAGATGCTGTTGTTGAAGTAGTTGACGCAAGAATCCCGCTGAGCAGTCGTAATCCTGAAATGGACAGAATGACCGCAGGAAAGCCACGTGTTATACTTCTTAATAAGTGCGATTTGGCTGATGAAAAGGTTACTGATAAATGGATTAGCTATTTCGGGAATCTTGGTATAACTGCACTCGCTGTTGACTGTAAGTCGGGAAAAGGTCTTAAATCCTTTATTCCGACAGTGAAAACAAAAGTTTTAAAGGAACTTATGGAAAAGCGTGAAAAGAACGGCATGACTGGTGCTTCTGTCAGACTTATGGTTGTTGGTATTCCTAACGTCGGCAAATCGTCGCTTATAAACCGCCTTGCAGGTTCAAGGAGGGCAAAAGTCGAGGACAGACCGGGTGTTACACGTACAAAGCAGTGGGTAAAGCTTGACAATAATGTTGAACTTCTTGATATGCCAGGAGTGCTATGGCCTAAGTTTGAAGACCAGAATGTTGCTCTGAAACTTGCTTTTACAGGTGCGGTGAGTGACGATATTCTTGACATCGAAACTCTTGCAATGAAACTGCTGGTATTCCTAAAGGAAAATTATCCGCAGTCGCTCAGAGAACGCTACAAAATAGACTATACCGACGGTGAAAGCGGTTTTGATTTACTGGAAAAAGTAGGTAAAAAGCGTGGTATGATGATTTCGGGCGGAGAAATCAACACCGAAAGAGCTGCAATAACTGTAATTGACGAGTTCAGAAGTGCGAAATTAGGACGAATTACGCTTGAAGTTTCGGAGGTGAAATAAATGAAGAAAGAAACAAGAAAGAAACTTGAAGAAATCGCTGGAAGATACGCCAAGCATGGTGTTACTCTTACAGACTGCATAAATATATATAACAGTGGTCTTGCAAATCAGATAAGTGAAGAATCTGCCGTCATTGGTTTACGTCTTGCACTTTCGCATCACTTTAATGAACAGGAATACTTTACAAGTGAGGACGTTGCAGTCATTACGGGCGAAACCGTTGAAGAAGTAAACAAGAGGATAGAGGACAATAAGGAAGAACTTATGAACAATGGCTCTATTGTTGAAGTTTCAAGTCCGATACCTGATTTGTTCAATTGAGGGGTTATTATGTCAAAAATAATTCTCCATAAAGAACTTTTTGAATATGACAGTAATTTAAGACAAGACTTTCCTGTTATATGTGGCGTTGACGAAGCGGGGCGAGGACCTTTGGCAGGAGATGTCTATGCAGCTGCCGTTATACTTAATGATGATGTGCTTATAGATTACCTCAACGACAGTAAGAAAATTTCTGAAAAACGCCGTGAAAAGCTATATGATGAAATTATTGAAAAATCAGTTGCTTACTCTATAGCAACCGCTTCAGTTGCCGAAATAGACAGTCTGAATATTTTAAAGGCTACTATGCTGGCAATGAAAAGGGCGGTTGAGGGTCTTGGCGTAAAACCCGACCTTGCTCTTATTGACGGCAACAGACTTCCTGAACTTGACTGCGAAAGTCGTTTTGTCATAAAAGGCGACGCTACTTCTGCGTCAATTTCTGCGGCTTCCGTACTTGCAAAGGTTGCACGTGACCGCTATATGAAGGAACTTTCCGAAAAATATCCCGAATACTGTTTTGAAAAGCATAAAGGTTACGGCACTAAACTGCATTATAAAATGCTTGAAAAATATGGTATATCGGAAATTCACCGCAGGACTTTCCTCAAAAAACTGAATCATGACGGCAAGTGAAACGGGAAAACTCGGCGAAGAAAAAGTGTGTGCCTATCTTGAAAATCTCGGCTACAGGATTGTTGTCCGTAATTACAGGATAAGGGGCGGAGAAATCGACATAATCGCCGAAAATGGTGAATATATTGCGTTTGTTGAAGTCAAGTCAAGAAAGCCCGACAGCCTTGTTAGCGGTTTTGAGGCAGTGAACAGACGCAAAAGAGGTCTTATAATTAAAACTGCTGCTGATTATTGCTGTAAGAATCCAAGTACACTGCAACCGAGATTTGATGTTGCACAGGTCATTATCCACGACGGAAAGGTGAACAGCATTGATTATATTTTTAATGCCTATGATACAACAGGCTACAATTTCATTTTCTGAAAGGTGATAATATGTTTTACAACAGCACAAGAAACAGTACTGTAAAAGTAAGCAGTGCTGAAGCTATTACTCAGGGAATTTCTGCGGACGGCGGTCTTTTCGTTCCTGAAAGTATTCCTGAAATTTCGCTTGATGAAATAAAAGCCGTCGGCGACATGAGTTATGCCGACAGAGCCGCATTTGTCTTTTCAAAGTATCTTACAGACTTTACAGATGCGGAAATTCATTACTGTACAGACAATGCATACAGTACAAAGAATTTTGAAACTGAAAGCATTGCAGAAATCGCTCATCTTTTTGACGGCACTTATATGCTTGAACTTTGGCACGGTCCTACGTGTGCTTTCAAGGATATGGCACTTCAGATTCTGCCATATTTCCTTACAACTTCTGCAAAAAAAATCAACCTCGACAAAAAAATTGTGATTCTTGTTGCAACTTCAGGTGATACGGGAAAAGCTGCCCTTGAGGGATTCAGGGACGTTGAGGGAACTTCTATTATGGTATTCTATCCCGAAGATGGCGTTAGTCCCATGCAGAAACGTCAGATGAAAACTCAGGAGGGTTCAAATGTCGGTGTATGTGCGTTGAGGGGCAATTTTGACGACTGTCAGAACGGTGTAAAGTATATCTTTACAGACGATGACGTAAAAAAACAGCTCGACGACAAGGGCATGATGTTCTCAAGTGCAAACTCTATCAACTGGGGCAGACTTGTTCCGCAGATTGTCTACTATATTTCTTCTTATGCAGAACTCGTAAAGGACGGCGAAATTGAAGCTGGTGAAAAGATTAATATTGTCGTTCCTACGGGTAACTTCGGTAACATTCTCGCCGCTTACTATGCAAAGCATATGGGTGTGCCTGTAAACAAGCTTATCTGTGCATCAAATATAAATAACGTTCTTACTGATTTCATAAATACTGGCGTTTACGACAGAAACAGAAAATTCTATGCTACTGTTTCGCCGTCTATGGATATTCTCATTTCGAGTAACCTCGAAAGACTTCTCTATCTCCTTACAGACAGAAACGACGTTCTTATAAAGGAATGGTTCGGCAAGCTTGCAACAGAAGGCAGGTATGAAGTGAGTGATGATATAAAGACTAAAATCAGTGAAGAATTTTTTGCGGGCTGTTGTGACGACGTTCAGACAAAGAATACTATTCACGAAATATATGAAAAGTATTCCTATACCTGCGATACTCACACAGCTGTTGCGGTCAAGGTTTATGAGGATTACAAGAAATCTACAGGCGATACAACAAAGACCGTTATTGCATCTACAGCAAGTCCTTATAAGTTCAGTGCGGCAGTTCTTGAAGCAGTTCAGAATGAAAAGTCTGACCTTGACGAATATGATATGATTGACAAACTCGCTGAACTTTCAAATATGCCTGTTCCGTCTGCTTTGGCTGACCTCAGAAACAAGCCCGAAAGATTCAATGATGTTATTGACAAGGCAGAACAGAAAAAATATGTTCTGGAAAAGCTTGGTATCTGATGAGCCTGTTTGTTATAGCTGATTTGCACTTGTGTCAGGGAAATCCCGAAAAGACCATGAGCATTTTTAACGGCTGGAAAAACTATCAGGAACTTATCGAAAAAAACTGGCTGAAACTTATAAAAAATGACGATACAGTGGTACTTCCCGGTGATATTTCGTGGGGAATGTCATTACAGGAGTCAGCATCGGATTTTCATTTTATTGAAAGGCTTCCCGGTGAAAAAATTATAATCAAAGGAAACCACGATTATTGGTGGTCTACTAAAAAGAAAATGGACGATTTTCTTAAAGCGGAAGAGTGCGGAAGTATTAAAATTCTGCACAACAACCACTTCCGCTATGGAAATTACGGGATATGCGGTACAAGAGGCTGGGTAAATATGACGACGGGTGAAACACAGGACGAAAAGGTGCTTAAACGTGAAGTACAGCGTCTTGAAACGTCCATACAGTCTGCCCTTAAGGAAAATCTCAAACCGATTGTATTTATGCACTATCCGCCCATTTTCGCAACAAATTTTAACTATGACATACTTGAAGTTCTTTACCGTTACAATATAAAAGATTGCTATTACGGTCATGTTCATGGTCGTTCCGCACATGAATTATGTGTGAAAAATACATATGACGGTGTGAATTTTCACCTCATTTCAGGTGATTATTTACAGTTTATTCCGAAAAAAGTGATGTGATTTGTAAGAAATGCAGAACTGTGGAAAATCAGTAGAAAAATTTTTTATAATGTGGTATAATATACCAAGTATGTTATATAAATAATGGAGGATATACAAATCATGAGTTTAAAATCATCAACAAAAACAGATGTAAACACAACTGAACTGGTTATCAGTATTGATGCCGAAAAATTTGAAAATGCCGTTGAGAGAGAATATCAGCGTCAGAAGAAGAATATTCAGATTAAGGGCTTCAGAAAAGGTCACGTTTCACGTAAGCTTGCCGAAAGGGAATTTGGTGAAGGTGCTTTCTATGAGGGTGCTATAAATGCACTTATCGGTCCTGAAATCGACAGTGCCGTAACAGGTCTTGGTCTTGTTCTCGTTGACAGACCTTCCGTTGAAGTTACTTCTATTGATAAGGAAACAGGCGTTGAACTCAAGGCAGTATGCATTACAAAGCCTGAAATCGAAATTTCAGGTTATAAAGGTATGAAAGCTTCAAAGGCTGTAAAGGAAATTACAGACGAAGATATAGACAAACAGATTCAGATGATTAGAAAGAAGAATGCCCGTATAGTTTCGGTTGACGACAGACCTGCTCAGCTTAATGACGAAGTTACTATTGATTTTGAAGGTTTCTTTGGTGATGAGGCTTTTGAAGGCGGTAAAGGCGAAGCCCATCCGCTTGTACTCGGAAGCGGTCAGTTTATTCCTGGTTTTGAAGACCAGATTGTAGGTCACAGCATCGGCGAGGAATTTGATGTAAATGTTACATTCCCCGAAAATTACCAGATGGAAGAATATGCAGGCAAGGAAGCTGTATTCAAGACGAAAATCAAAGCTATCAGCTATGAGGAACTCCCCGAAATCAATGATGACCTTATCAAAGATGCTACAGAGTTCGATACAGTAGAAGAGTACAGGGCAGACATCAGAACAAAGCTTGAAGAGGCTGCAAAAAATCAGGCTGATTCCGATTTTGAAAGCGCACTTATGAATGCTCTTGTTGAAAAGGTTGATTCTCCTATCCCGAACTGTATGTTTGAGCAGAGAATTGATACAATTGTACGTACTTTTGAGCAGCAGCTTGCACAGCAGGGCATGGACATCAAGCTTTATTTCCAGTATACAGGCATGAATATGGACGATTTCAGAGAATCTTACAGAGAAAGAGCCATAAATGAAGTAAAGCTCAGACTCGCACTTGAAAAGATTACTGAAATTGAAAACTTTGAAGTTTCGGAAGATGAAATCAACGCAGGTCTTGCTGACATTGCAGCAGCAAACAATGTTGACGTTGAGACTATCAAGAAGTTTATCCCTCTCAATGAGTATGTAATGGACCTCAAGGTGCAGAAAGCTGTTGACCTTATCAAAGAAACAGCTGTTGAGGAAGATGTTCCTGCTGAGGAAAACGCTGAGTAATTCGGTGTAAACCGTTTATTGTAAAAAAATATAAATGTTGTCCCGCCTGATTAATGTGGGACAACAACGTTTTGTAGAAAGGGCGATGAATAATGAGCAGTTTAGTACCTTATGTCGTTGAACAGACAAGCCGTGGAGAAAGGTCTTATGACATCTTCTCTCGTCTTCTCAATGACAGAATTATTATGCTTTCAGACCAGGTTAATGATACCACGGCAAGTCTTGTGGTTTCACAGCTTTTATATCTTGAAAGTCAGGACAGTGAAAAGGATATTTCACTTTATATCAACAGTCCGGGCGGTTCAATTACTGCCGGAATGGCGATTTATGATACCATGAATTATATCAAGTGTGATGTTTCAACTATCTGTATAGGTATGGCTGCCTCAATGGGAGCGTTTCTGCTTTCTTCAGGTGCAAAGGGTAAGAGATTTTCGCTTCCTAACAGTGAGATTCTGATTCATCAGCCCCTCATCTCCGGTGGACTTTCCGGACAGTGTACAGATATAAAGATTCATTCCGACCATCTTGTAAGAACACGTCAGAAGATGAATGAAATTCTTGCCGCAAATACAGGTAAGCCTATTGAACAGATTCAGATTGATACCGAACGTGATAATTATATGTATGCTAACGAAGCTATGGAATACGGTCTTATTGATAAGGTTATTGAAAAAAGGTAGGTTGTGTAAATGGCTGAAAATTTCAAATCATGCAGTTTCTGCGGTAAGGGAGAAAACAGGGTTCAGACTATGATGTCTGCTGGTCTTGCCAATATCTGTGATGAATGTGTCTGCTACTGCTATGAGATGCTTTATGGTTCGGCAATGGCAAAGGCTAATAAAAAGGCGGCACAGGCAGACAGTAATTCCGGTTCTTCGGAGATCAAACTTTTGAAACCCGTTGAAATCAAGAAGTTTCTTGACGAATACGTTATAGGTCAGGACGACGCTAAAATTTCGCTTGCCGTTGCGGTATATAACCACTATAAGCGTATTATGAGCCAGGACGAACAGGAAGAAAGCAAAACCGACGACGTTGAACTTCAGAAAAGTAATGTTCTTCTCCTTGGTCCTACAGGTGTAGGAAAGACTTTTCTTGCACAGACTCTTGCAAAACTTCTGAACGTTCCGTTTGCAATTGCGGATGCTACCACTATTACAGAAGCGGGATATGTCGGTGATGACGTTGAAAACGTTCTTTTAAGACTTATTCAGGCTGCCGATTATGATATAAAGGCGGCTGAAAAGGGTATTGTTTATATTGACGAAATCGACAAAATCGCAAGAAAATCAGAAAATACTTCTCTTACCCGTGATGTAAGCGGTGAAGGTGTTCAGCAGGCACTTCTTAAAATTATTGAAGGTACTGTATCAAACGTCCCTCCGCAGGGCGGAAGAAAACATCCTAATCAGGAAGTATTACAGATTAACACAAAAAATATCCTCTTTATCTGTGGCGGTGCGTTTGACGGTCTTGAAAAACAGATACAGAAACGCATAGGCAAGTCGTCAATCGGTTTCGGCGGAGAAATAAAGTCGCCTGTTGAGGAAAAAGACAATATATTTAAAAAGGTTGTTCCGAAAGACCTCGTAAAATTCGGTATGGTTCCCGAATTTATCGGACGACTTCCTGTTATATCGGTTCTTGAGGAACTTGACGAAAATTCACTTGTCAGAATACTTACAGAGCCTAAAAATGCTCTTGTGAAACAGTACAGAAAACTTTTTGAGTATGATGACATTGAACTTGAAATAGAAGAAGATGCACTTATTGCAATTGCAAAAAAAGCAATATCACAGAAAACAGGTGCAAGGGGTCTGCGTTCAATAATCGAGTCGGTTTTAATGAAAACCATGTATGCTGTACCGTCTGACGGCAGTATAGCAAAAGTTACCGTAACCGCAGAAAGCGTTTCGGGAACTGCACAGCCGATTCTGACAAACAGACGAAATAAAACAGTTGATTTTGCAGATATAGCATAAAAAAAGGGTCACTTGAAAGTGACCCTTTTTCTTTTGGTGCTTAATCAGCAGCCACAGCCGCAGCCGTTGTTGTTGCAGCCACAGTCATTGTTGTTGTTGTTTCCGCAGCCACCACAGATAACGAGGAAGAGGATTATTAAAAGAATGATGCACCAGCAGTTATTGCCTTCAAAACATGAATTACACATAAAAAAACAACTCCTTAAGTTGAATGTATTTAAAGCGTTTTTGTTTCGCTTCATAGTACATAATATGCCGAAGCAAAAAAAGTGTTACAATTTTTTTCTGCATGGCATTTTTCGACTGTTATCGCATGAAGATAGTGGCATAATATAAGCAGGTGTTTTTTCAGGAGGGTGTAACAATGATAAATACAGATAAGTTTACAAAAAAAGCGGTAAGAATTATTGAAAATGCGGTCTGCATAGCGTCTGAATTTGGTCATACCTATATCGGAAGCGAGCATATTTTACTTTCAATTGCTGACGACGGTACAACTGCCGCCGCCGAGATACTGACAGAAAACGGCGTTACCTATAATAATCTCAGACGTGAGGTTATACAGCTTGTGGGGCAGGGAACACCGTCTATTCTGAATCAGCGGTATTTTACGACGGCAACCAAGAAAATTCTTGAACGTTCCTACGAAATTGCAGTTGCAGACAAAAAACGTCAGGCAGCCCCCGAGCATATTCTTGCGGCAATTATCAGGGAATCTTCATGCAGTGCGTGTACTGTCATAAAAAAAACAGGCGGAAATCTTACGGGAATATGCGGAGGACTTAATGTTATTCATTCCTCTGAGGTTCAGACGGAACTTTTAGAGGCAGTGAAACCAAAAATATCAAGTCTGCCTAATCTTTTCAGATACGGTAAAAATCTCACGGACATAACAGTAATAAAAAAAAATGACCCGCTTATAGGCAGACAGAACGAAATTGAAAGAGTGTTGCAGGTTCTTTCGAGAAGAAATAAGAATAATCCGTGTCTGATAGGGGAGGCAGGTGTGGGAAAGACTGCTATTGTCGAGGGAGTGGCGGAGCTTTTTGTGAGAAATCTTGTTCCTGATTCCTTGAAAAACAAGTTTATTTTTGCACTGGATTTTACTTCACTTCTTTCGGGTGCAAAATACAGGGGTGATTTTGAGGAACGTGTAAAGGCGTGTCTGGACGAGGCGGCAAATGCAGGAAACATAATTCTGTTTATCGACGAAATTCACACAATAGTAGGTGCAGGTGCTGCGGAGGGTGCGATAGATGCAGCCAATATAATGAAACCCCAGCTTGCACGTGGTGAGCTTCAGATAATCGGTGCGACTACCTTTGAGGAGTACCGTAAGACGATTGAAAAGGATTCTGCACTTGAAAGACGTTTCCAGCCCGTGAGTGTTAACGAGCCTGCAATAGAGAACTGTATTGAAATTATAAACGGACTTAAAAATAATTACGAAACTTTTCACGGCGTTGAAATAAGTGAAGAGATAATTTCACTTTCGGTCAATATGTCTGTACGCTATATATCGGAGCGTTTTCTTCCCGACAAAGCTATTGATGTGCTTGACGAAGCGTGTGCCTGTGCAAAAATAAGATACAGTACGGGGATTCTTACAAAAGATACCGAATATATAAATATGAATACGGCAAAGTGCAGATTAAGCGGAATAAGAAAGATAATCAACGGAAATACCCGTCCACGTGTGCTGAAAGAGGACATTATATCCGTGATTTCCATGAAAACAGGAATACCGCTTGACAAAATAACCGTGAGAGATGCACAGGAGCTTAATTTTCTTAAAATAAGACTTTCCGAAAGAGTTATAGGTCACGAATATGCTGTAAACAAGATTACCAACGCCATATGCCGTGCAAAATCGGGACTGCGTGACGGAAACCGTCCTACAGCTTCATTTCTTTTTGCAGGACCTACAGGTGTCGGAAAGACTGAACTTGCAAAGGCTCTTGCTGACTGTATGTTCAGTTCAGGAAATAGTCTTATAAGAATTGATATGTCTGAATATATGGAAAAACACTCTGTTTCAAAACTGATAGGAGCGCCTCCGGGGTATGCAGGATATGACGAACACCAAGGCAATTTATGTGAAAGAGTACGCCGTAATCCGTATTCACTGCTTTTGTTTGACGAAATTGAAAAAGCTGACATAGAGGTTTTGAATGTACTTTTGCAGATACTTGACGACGGTATTCTTACTGATTCAACTATGCGGAGAGTGAGCTTCAGAAACTGTATAATAATTATGACTTCAAATGTTGGTGCTGACCAGTTCAGCCGTAAGTCAATGGTAGGATTTACGGAAAACGGTGAACTGGCAGGGGAAGAATATGTCCTTTCAAAGCTCAGAGAACATTTCACGCCCGAATTTATAAACAGAATCGACGAACTTGTTGTTTTTCGTCCGCTTGCAAGAGAAGATTTAATAAAAATAAGCCGTATCACACTTGAAAATCTGCGTATACGTGCGAAAAGTCTGGGTATTGAGCTGAATTATTCACCGAAAGTTATAGAAGCCGTTGCAGACGCTAAGGAAACCGATAAATATGGTGCAAGACCGATAAAAAGAAGAGTTACGGAACTTGTGGAAAATGAACTGGCGAAAATGATAGTAAAATCAGAAATCAGACAAGGTGAATCAATAAGGGTTGAACTTAAAGACAATAAAATTCTTTTTCTGAAAGGTGCGACCGTATAAAAAAAGAGGGAGATTTTTAATCTCCCTTTTTACTGTTTTTTCTTTTTTTGAAAATCAGAAGTGCAGATGACGACGACACAAGCAATGCACAAGCTCCTGCAACAACAAGAGTTTCGGTCTTTAAGTCTGATTCTTCTTTGTATTCTGTTTCCGTGCCGTCTGTCTGAACCACAAAAACAGGCTTGCCTTTTTCGTCAATAACGTACATATTATTATTTTCAATATCATATTCAATATTTTTTCCGTCTGTAAGAGAAACGTTGGTGTAGGACTTTTCAAAGCCTTTCTGACTTTTTTCGGACAGTTCAAGAATTTCGTTTGTATTGCCCGAAAATTTTATTTTATAGTCACCTGACGGAAGAAAAATATAGGTGTGTTCGTCATCGGACAAAGTTTTCAGACTGTCTTTGTCAACTGTTCCGTCTGCATCTGAAACTTCAAAATCCGCATATGGATTATTTATTGTTATCTGTCTGTAGGTTATGTAATTATTTTTGATTTCGGAAAGATTCTCTACATATATTTTAGGCTCATAGCAGCTTGTTCCGAAAATTCCGCTGTCAAATGCCACCGTTTTTCCGTCTCTTGCACCAAACGGCATGAACGACACAAAGTCACTTTCGTTTACAATATTAATTATATTAGGACAGTTTATGTCTGGCATATTGTTGTATACATTCGGACAGCCGAATGTATAAACAAATATATCGTTTTCCGAAAGTTTCAGAATTGAATCACTGCTGTTGAGTTCCGCACCAAGAAGTGAAGCACCTGCACCGCCTATACTGTGACCGCTGACTAAAATTTTAAGTTTGCCGTCCTGTGCCGAATTGAGTATTTCACGGTGATTTGAAATATATTCGTCAAGGGAATTTTTAACCGTTATATAGAAATCATAATATTCGGGATTTGTCATGCTGTTCATGAATGGCTGACTGAAGTCTTTGTTAATCTGATTATAGAAATCACTTTTTCCGCTGTTTCCCTTTAATGTGACGGCAAGCAATGTTGTCTGTCCGATTTTCTGTGAAGCAATCGAAAATGAATAGCGGTCGTTGAAAATATAGTTGTATATTTCGATGTTTTCGGAAGTAAAGCCGAGTTGTCTGTAGGCAGAATTTATATAATAACCCGTTTCACGTCTACCGTTGTATGATGCGGAACTGAGTGCAGCGGCAATTTCTGCAATATCGCTGTGATATTCGTCTGAATCCTGATAAAACATATCTTCGTTAAGAACAGTATCAACCGCACCGCCGTAATATCTTACACCATCGGGAATGTCCATATCTGTTGCATTGACATATTTATGACCGTAATGTGCAGAAATACCGTTATCTTCATTGGTGTCAAAATAGACAAACTGTCCGAACTTCTGACCGCTCGGAACCTGCGGTATAATGTCGCTTTCATTTATAACATTAATTATATTGTCACAGTCGGCAACGGTCGGGTCGCCATAGTATACATTAGGACAGGCAAAGCTATAAACAAAAATATCACTCTGCGGAATGTCGAGTTTTTCGCTGAACATAGTGTTTACAGCTTCATTTCCGACAAAACCGCTGTAAATGTTTTCATCATGCGTATTGAAATAAGCACCGAGAAGATTAGTTCCCGCACCGCCGAGACTATGACCTGTTATAAGTACTTTAAGTTTTCCCGAGTCGGCAGAATCGGTAATTTCAGGGTGTTCGTCGATATAAAAGTTTAAACCGATTGAAACTTTTCTGAAAAAGTTAAGAAATCCTGTAGGGGAATCATCTTTACAGAAAGATTTGCCGAATATTGAAATATCACTTAAAATATCGCTGGTACTGTTCAGATTAGTTCCACGCAGTGCTATTACAAGCAGACGTGTATCACCTATTTCACGAGTGGCGATTGAAAAAGCCAGTGAATCACCGTAAATGTCTATTAAATCAGTATCATATGAAGCATTGTTTTCAGCACCTTCGTAACTGAAAAGCGTGACATCGTTGTCTATATCAAAACCAAGATTTTCATATGCACGGTTTATATAGTAGCCGTTTTCCTTGTTGCCGTTATAGCTTGCACTGCTGAGTGAGGAGGCAAGCAAGGCAATATTTCTGTGATAGCCGTTTGAGTTCTGGCGGAACATTTCTTCATTTATTTCAACTTCTGCTTTTCCGTCATAAAATTCTATCGTTGCGGAAAGGCTGTCCGACAGAGCAGAAGTGCCATAAAAGTTTCCATAAAGAAGTGAAAAAGCCGTAAATCCGCCTAAAATCACACTTATTATTTTTTTCATTCTGAATCTCCGTTTATTTATTGATTTTATATATTTTATGTGAATCATTACATTGATATTACAATCCCGAAAGGTCAAAATTCGGAACGTATTTTTTACCGACTGATGCAGACTGCTGTGTATAGCCGTTTATGCCGAGACTTACAGCGTGTCTGACTACGCTGTTGTATTCCATTTTGGTGACACGGCGTTTTATTTCACTGAATTTTTCATCTGTAAATTCAAAAGGCGTGTATTGGTTCATTATGCTGACAAGTACTGAATCAGGCGGAATATTTTCGGCAATCCATTCCATTATTTTCATTGAATCGTGACGGTGTGACGGCAGAACAAGATGACGTATCAGAACGCCTTTGATAAGTCCGCCGTGTTCATTGTAAACGGGTTTACCGACCTGTGCAACCATGGAAAGAACGGCAGACGACGCATATTTAAAATAGTCGGGTGCATTGGAATAGCGTTCGGATACTTCCGACGAAAAGTATTTGATGTCCGGCATATAAACATCAATATATCCGTTGAGGGAATCAATTGTTTCGGTGAGTTCGTAACCGCCAGAGTTGTAGATAACAGAAATTTCAAGCCTGTGTTTAACAAGGTCGAGAGCTTTTATTATGGACGGCACGAAATGTGTGGGCGTTACAAGTTCTATATTATCCGCACCCTTGTCCTGTAGTCTTAAAAACACGTCCGCAAGCTGTCTGTCCGTGAGAGATTTTCCGAAAAGCTCGTTGCTTATTTTGTTGTTCTGACAAAAACAGCAATGAAGACTACAGCCCGAAAAAAATACAGTCCCTGCTCCGTTTCTGTATGATATACAAGGTTCTTCCCACTGGTGCAGTGAAGCTTTTGCGGACAGTATTTCCGCACCTGCTCCGCAAAATCCGCTTTTTTCGTAGCGGTTAACACCACACCGTCGAGGGC
>CAMWVV010000035.1 GCA_947177755.1 uncultured Ruminococcus sp.
CCTTTATCATATCCGTGAAACAAGAAGAAACGGTGCTACACATATCGTTGCTGTCATGAGCGGAAACTTCGTTCAGCGGGGTGATGTTGCTGTTATGGATAAGCTGGAGAGGGCAAAATTAGCTGTTCGTTCGGGGGCTGACCTCGTGATTGAACTGCCGGTACAGTATTGTCTTTCTTCGGCGGAAAACTTTGCGGCAGGGGCGGTGTGGCTTCTTGACTCACTCGGAGTTGTTGAAGAATTATCTTTCGGCAGTGAGTGCGGAGATATAAAAAAGCTGTACAACGCTCTCGGAACTATACAGAAAGTCGCTCTTTCGTGCCATGACGAAATAATAAATATCATGGAAAAGGGTTATACTTATCCCAAGGCACTTAATTCCGTTATAAACGGCATTGATTCCCAGACAGCTTCCGTTATAGCAGAGCCGAACAATCTTCTTGCCATAGAGTACTTAAGGGCAATGGTTAAATTTTCTTCAAAAATGAAGCCGTTTACCGTTAAAAGAACGGGTACGGCTCATGACGGCAGAGTAATGTCGGGAAATATAACAAGTGCATCGGATATAAGAAGCAGACTGGTATCTGAAAAAAGTGTTTCTTTAATCCGTCCTTATACAACATCATTGTGGGGGGACGCTCTGGAAAATGCCATGCATAATGGAGAAACAGCTTCACTCGGCAGGCTTGAAAGAGTTATGCTGTACAAGCTGCGTACATCGTCACCACAGGAAATTTCCCTGATAAATGACGTAGGACAGGGGCTTGAACATAGAATATATGGTGCAAGAATGGCAGGGTCGCTTGACGAACTTTTCTTTACCGTAAAAACAAAAAGATATACAATGGCACGTATCAGAAGGATAATGCTTTCTATTCTTCTCGGAATAACTAAAGAAGACATGAAGCATCTTCCGCCGTTCGGCAGAATACTTGCCTTTAATGAAAGAGGTCACGAAATACTTGCACAGGCGAAAGGGGTCACTTCCGTTCCCTATGCGTCGTCCATTGCAAAACTTTCACAGCTTGGCGAAACGGCAAGACGTTTTGCTGAGATTGAAATAAGAGCCTCTGATGTATATGGTCTTTCACTTGGAACAGTGACTTCAGCCCAGAAGGATTACAGGGCAAAAATTATGATAGATATGGAGTAAAAAATGATATCCGAATTTCTGAAAATCACAGTTGCTGCCGCAGCCGCAGCAATAACACTTACTTCCTGCGGAAACAGGGTAATGCTTATGAAAAGTACAACGGAGGCTGAAGCCGATACGATTGAATTAGGCGGAAGTTACGTTGAAAGAGAAGAATACAAGAATCAGGATTCCGGTGAACCCGAGCAGTACATTGAAAAGGAAATCACCGAGGAATTTACTATTGATGACGAACTGACTACCATCGATATTTACAACAATGATTACGAACTTCCTGCAAAGGCTGTTATTGATGACTTCCGGACGGTCATGCAGAATCCTGAACTGCCGACAGGCTGTGAGATTACAGCACTTACCCAAACTCTTAATTTTCTCGGTTTTGATGTTGATAAGGTTACAATGTGTGACGAATATATGCCCGTTGACTTCAACGGAGAATATACTATGGACGAGTGCTATATAGGAGACCCGAAATCCTACACGGGTTTCGGCTGTAGTTCTCCCGTAATATGCAAAGCCGCAAGGCTGTTTTTCCGTATTGAAGAATCAGACTGCTATCCTGTTGACCTTACAGGTACAGACTTTCAGGAGCTTTTCTATCAGGTTGAGCAGGGCAGACCTGTTATTGTGTGGGCTACCATGTATCTTCTTGATACAAACTCCGAATACGTATATACAGCTAAAAACGGCGAGGAAATGTGGTTTTGCCTGTATCAGCACTGTCTTACTCTTTATGGTTATGACCTTGATGCAGGGGTGGTATACGTTGCCGACCCTCTCGTAGGAAATACAACATATTCGCTTGAACGTTTTGAGAAAATTTATGATATACTCGGCAAACAGGCTGTAGTTATATGTGGCGACGCTGAAAACGGTCTTGACGCAGAGCCGAAATCTGTCACAAAGTCTGAGCCCGAAATTACAACGGAAGCTGAATACACAGAATCCATATATGAAGAAGATACAGAATATATTACATCGGAAGATATGGAAGTATCTGAAGAAAATATTATAACAGAATGATAAAAGGCGTAATTTTTGACCTCGACGGCACTATTATAGACTCAATGAATATATGGTGTAATATAGACCATGCTTTTCTGAAAGAAAACGGTATTGAAAATCCGCCCGCCGACGTTTCGGACAAGGTTAAGAAACTTACAATTGATGACGCTGCAAAATATTTTATAAATAATTTCGGTCTGAAATGTACGGTGAAATATATTGTTGACCGTATAGAAGAACTTGTCAGAATAGAGTATGAGGAAAATATTCCGCTGAAACCTTATGTCAATGAAGTTCTTGATATTCTGGACAGAAAAAATATTCCATATGGCATTGCCACCGCAACTTACAGAAGTCTTGCGGAATCTGTTCTGAAACGTCTTGGAATATATCGGCGTTTCAGGTTTCTGCTTACTGAAAGCGAGTATCCGAGAGGAAAGAATTTCCCCGATATATATATAGGCGGTGCGGAACATCTTGGTTTTTCTCCGAATGAAGTTCTTGTGGTTGAAGATTCACTGCACTGTATCGAAACCGCCGTTAAAGCAGGTTTTGTTACTGTCGGTGTATATGATGAAGTATCAGCCGAAGAGCGTGATATTATGGAACGTATTTCGGATTATTATTTTGAATCACTTGATAAAATTGAAAGTATTTTATAGGGCGAACGGTGTTCGCCTGTATTTTTATATAAAGGAATGTTGAATTATGAAGAAAGTTATGGTAGGTATGAGCGGAGGAGTGGACAGCTCGGTTTCCGCACTGCTCCTCAGGGAACAGGGATATGAAGTAATGGGAGTTACTCTGAAACTTTTTTCCGACGAAGATATTGTCGAGGCTGAAAAAGACGGAAAGACCTGCTGTGCGTTGTCTGACGTTATGGACGCAAGAAATGTGGCTTATCGTCTCGGTTTTGAACACCTTGTATTCAATTTCAGGGATAATTTCCGTGAGTGTGTAATGAAGAATTTTACCGAAAGCTATCTCAGCGGGCGCACACCTAATCCATGCATTGAATGTAACAGACACGTTAAATTTGATAAAATGCTCCGTCGTGCAATGGAACTTGAATATGATTACATAGCTACGGGACATTATGCTGTCAATGAGTATGACGGAAAAACAGGAAGATATTTATTGAAACGTCCGAAAGACCGCACCAAAGACCAGACATATGTTTTATACTCTCTCACACAGGAACAGCTTGCCCATACTCTTTTTCCTCTCGGAAATCTTGAAAAGTCGGAAGTGAGGAAAATTGCGGAAAATGCAGGACTTGTAAATTCAGATAAACCCGACAGTCAGGATATATGTTTTGTACCCGACGGCGATTATGTAAGCTTTATAAAAAAGTTCACAGGCACAGAAGTTCCCGAGGGTGATTTTGTCGGCACGGACGGGCAGATTCTCGGTACTCACAAGGGAATAATTAACTATACCATAGGACAGCGTAAGGGTCTCGGAATTTCTCTCGGTAAACCTGCATACGTTGTGAAGAAAGATATTCTGACAAACACAGTCACTCTCGGTGACGAAAAAGACCTTTACACAAAAAGTCTTGTTGCTTCAGATGTAAATTTAATATCTGTGGCGGAAATTTCCGAACCGATGAGAGTTACTGCAAAAACACGCTATAGTCAGCATGAACAGCCTGCGGTTGTTTCGTATCTCGGAAACGGTGAATATATGGTTGAATTTGACGAACCACAGAGAGCAGTTACAAGCGGTCAGGCGGTTGTTTTCTATGACGGTGATATTGTTGTGGGCGGAGGTACGATAAAGTGACGGAATATAAATACGAAAAGCTTACCGATAAAATATATGTATGTGCAAGCACGGAACACCGTTTCGGTACAGATGCTTTTCTGCTTGCTGATTTTTCGCATTACAGGAGAAAAGACAAGGTTTGCGATTTGGGAACTGGTTGCGGAATAATTCCGCTTATAATGCAGAAAAAAATGCCTCCGCAGATTATATATGCGGTTGACATTCAGGAAAATGCGGTTGAGCAGTTAAAAGCAGGAATAGAAAAAAGTGAAGTTTCGGGAATAGTGCCGATTTGTGCAGACCTAAAGGAATTATGGGAAAACGCTCCTGTCGGACAACTTGACCTTGTAACGTGCAATCCACCTTACAAGGCAGTAAATGCAGGTTTTGAGAGTACTGTAACTGCACAGAAGATTGCCCGCCATGAAATAATGTGCAATATTGACGACGTGTGCCGTGCCGCTTCAAAACTGCTTAAATTCGGCGGACGGCTCTGTGTCTGTAACCGTCCCGAAAGACTGGCAGACGTTGTATGTGCTATGAGGAACAACGGAATAGAGCCGAAAAGAATACGTTTTGTTTCCAAAAACCCCGAATCTGCACCGTGGCTTTTTCTTATTGAGGGGAAAAAGGGTTCAAAGCCTTTCATGCAGGTTGAACCGCAGTTATACATAAGAAGTGAAAACGGGTTCACGGAAGAACTTGAGAGAATTTACGGAACAGGAAAGGAAAAGCCATGAGCGGAATATTTTATGTTATAGGTACGCCTATAGGGAATCTTGACGATATAACCATACGTCAGCTTGACACACTGAAAAGCGTTGACTTTATATGTGCCGAAGATACACGTGTTACTCTTAAACTTCTCAACAGATATGAAATAAAAAAACAGCTTGTTAGTTTTCATGAACACAGTTCAAAAGCCGACGCACAGAAAATTATTGACCGCATTATGAACGGAGAAAACTGCGGGATTGTTACAGATGCAGGTATGCCGTGTATTTCAGACCCCGGTGAAGTACTGGTTAAGATGTGTGCGGAAAACGGAATTGATGTTAAAGTAGTACCCGGAGCAAGTGCGGTAGTGTCGGCGGTTGCGGTTTCGGGACTTAATACAAGACGTTTTATGTTTGAGGGTTTTTTGCCTGTAAACAAAAAGGAGCGTGCTGAACGTCTTGAACTTCTGAGAAACGAAACGGGTCTTATGGTTTTCTATGAAGCTCCCCACAAGCTGAAAAATACTCTTTCATGTCTTGCGGAGTTTTTCGGTGAAGAAAGGAAAATTTCACTGTGCCGTGAACTTACCAAAATTCATGAAGAAGTACTGCGTATGACTTTGGGTGAAGCTGTTGACTACTACAATAACAAAGAACCGAAAGGGGAATTTGTGCTTGTATTGGAGGGAAAAACTCAAAGTAAAGACAAAAAAATCACACTGGAGCAGGCTCTTGAACAGGTGAAGAAACTTGTTGAGATGGGGGAAAAGCCTACTGATGCGTGCAGGGCGGTTGCGAAAGAATCAGGATTCAGAAAGGGCGAATTATACTTTGTTTTCTGTAACAGTTAAAAAATATATTAAATAATCACAGAAAAAAAGTGTTTGTATGATAAAAAAGTGCATAAAATACTTGCAATCTGCATAGGAATATGATATAATGTATATAATCTTTTGTTTAAAAAATAGATTGCTTGTTTTATATACATTATTAATCATCTGCTGAGAAAGAAGGATTTTATGATTTGCGATTTGCATTGTCACACTAAACTTTCAGACGGTTCTATGGGAATAGAAAATATTATTGAACAGTCTGCACGTACAGGTATAGAATGGCTTTCCATTACAGACCATGACACTATGGCTTCATTTTCACGTGCAAGTATTCTCGGAGAACGTGCGGGGGTAAAAATTCTTAAAGGTGTCGAACTTTCGGCATGGGACAAGAAAAGGGGGAGAAAAGTACACATTCTGTGCTATGCTCCTAAAAAACCCGACAGACTTGAGGGTCTTTGCCTCAAATCATGCGAAATAAGGAAAGAGTGTTCCAAGGAAATGATTGACAAAGTTATGTCAAAGTTCCCGATAACTCTTGAAAGCATATTAAAGCACACTACCGCTTCAAAAAGTATTTTCAAACAGCATATTATGCGTGCTTTGATTGACTACGGTTATGCACTTGAATTTTACGGCGACCTTGACCGTGAGCTTTTCAATTCCGAAACAGGTTCATGCTATGTTGAACGTGAATACCCCGATGTGAATTTTGTTATAGACTTAATCCACACTGCAAAAGGTGTGGCTGTAATGGCACACCCTGCCCATTATGACAGTATCGAACTTCTTGAAGAACTTGCACAAAAAGGTAAAATAGACGGCGTGGAAGTCGGTCACTGGTCTGCTGACGAAAATTACAGGCGTGAACTGTCCGCAATTGCTTCACGCTATGAACTTATTGAAACAGGCGGTTCGGATTTTCACGGCTTGTATAACAATGTACCGACACATCTGGGCAGTGAAACAACTACAAAGGAAAACCTTGACAGGATTTTGAAACTTTCCTCAAAAATGAAGTAAGGAAATAATAAAGTGAAGAAAATGGAAGTAAAAATCATACCTGCACTTATATCTGCCGTATTGCTGATTATATTCATTTCGCCGTTGTTCATGGGTATTTTTAATATAGGGAATGCCGTTGGTATACTTGTTTCAGGAAGTCTGACAGGAATTTTTGTATTCTGGAAACCATTTACAGAATTTGTAAAACATTTATGGAAAAATCATGCAGGGAGAATGTTTCTGTGTGTGTTCACGGCTGTAATCGCTGTATGTATTATAATTGCCGTTATTATAAGTGTTTTTATGATAAGGGCGATTAATGACCCCCCGAAAGACGAAAACACAACTGTTGTTGTGCTTGGCTGTAAGGTAAAGGACGGAAGACCAAGTTTAATGCTGAAACGCCGTCTTGACTGTGCATATAAATATCTTTCGGAACATGAAACCGTTAATGTTGTTGTTTCAGGCGGACAGGGCAGTGACGAAATTATAAGTGAAGCACTTTGTATGAGGGATTACCTTGTTGAAAAAGGAATTTCACCCGAACGTATCTTTATGGAGGACAAGTCAACAAACACTTATGAAAATCTTGAATTTTCAAAGGAAATTATAAAGCGTGAGGGACTTCCCGAAAATATAACTCTTGTCACTGACGGCTTTCACCAGTGCCGTGCAGAAATGCTTGCAAATAAACTTGATATAAAGCCGAATAATCTTTCGGGATATACTTCATGGTATATTGTGCCTGTGTACTGGGTAAGGGAGTGGTTCGGAATAGCCTATTATTATATTTTCGGGTAAAATCAGCGTTTTTCTGATTATGGAAAATATGCTTGCTCTTTTCGGTCTTGCAACATCGGAAAATTTATGATATAATTAATTTACAGAAATAATAAAGTAAAGGAATGATGTATTTGAAAATAAGTTTTTCAACACTTGCCTGTCCCGAATGGTCGTGGGCGGATATCTATTCACTTGCAAAGGACTTTAAATTCAACGGCATAGAAGTAAGAAATATAAACAATAAAAGTTTTTCGGAGCTGAGATTTTCGGAAACGGCGGAAAAGCTGAAGTCCCTTAATCTTGAAATACCTTGTCTGTCGTCGGGAGCTTGCTTCAGTAAGCCCGAAAATTACGACAGGGCAGAAAGTGAGGTCAGGGAGTACGCAAAACTCGCACAGAAACTCAACACTCCCTATATAAGAATTTTTGCGGATAAGGGATTCAGCCCCGACAGCGACACGGACGATAACGCAGTTATCGGGTCATTGAAAAAACTTGTACCGCTTGCTAAGGAGTATAATGTAACACTTCTTGTCGAGACTATGGGGGCGTACAGCAATACGGCACGTCTTGCAAAAGTTATTGACAGCGTAAACAGCCGCAAAATTGCTGCCCTCTGGGATATGCACCACCCTTACCGTTTTGCAGGGGAATCCCCCGAAACAACCGTTGCAAATCTCGGAGAATATATTAAATTTGTTCAGGTCAAAGACAGCGTTATGAACAGTGACGGACAAGTTGAGTATCGTATTATGGGCAGCGGCGATATTCCTGTAAAGAAGATGATTGAATTACTTCAGTCCGTAAACTATACAGGCTATATTTCTCTTGAATGGATAAAACGCTGGTCTAACAGGCTTTCCGATGCAGGAATAGTTATTCCGCAGTTTGCCGAATATATGAAGCCGTATCAGACGAAACACAAGCATTCATTGCAGGACAATATGAGAGGTACGGGAAAATATCCGTGGCCTAAGGAGAGAATTATAAATTATACATTTCCCGATATTCTTGACCGTATATGTGAGGAATTTCCAAATCAGTACGCTTTCCGTTATACAGAACTTGACTACACAAGAACATATTCGGAGTTCAGGGACGATGTAGACACGTTCGCACGCTCGCTTATGGCTATGGGCGTTAAAAAGGGCGACCATGTGGCTATATGGGCTACCAACGTTCCGCAGTGGTATATTACTTTCTGGGCAACAACCAAAATCGGTGCGGTTCTCGTTACGATGAACAGTGAGTACAGGATTCATGAAGCGGAATATCTTCTCAAACAGTCCGATACAAGCACACTTGTAATGATTGACGGTATAAAAGATATAAAATATGTTGACATAATCAGGGAACTTTGTCCCGAACTCGAAACCTGTGAGGCTGGTAAGCTCGATTCCGCAAGACTGCCTTTTCTTAAAAACGTAATTACGGTAGACTCAAAGAATAACGGCTGTTATACATGGGAAGAAGCTCTTGAACTTTCAAAGAATGTCCCTTACAGTGAGGTTGAAAAGGTAAGAAGAACAATTGATATTCATGATGTCTGCAATATGCAGTATACATCAGGAACAACAGGTTTTCCAAAGGGCGTTATGCTTACACACTATAACGTCGTAAACAACGGTAAGGCAATCGGCGACTGCATGGATTTGTCAACGGCTGACCGCATGATGATACAAGTGCCTATGTTCCATTGTTTCGGAATGGTTCTCGCTATGACGGCATCGGTGACACACGGTACTACAATGTCGCCTATAACAAGATTTTCACCACGAAAGGGTCTTAATTGTATAAACAAGGAAAAAATAACCTGTTTCCACGGAGTTCCCACCATGTTTATCGCAATGCTCGGACACCCCGATTTCAAAAAGACTGATTTTTCATATATGAGAACAGGTATAATGGCAGGTTCTCCGTGTCCTATAAAGACAATGGAAGAAGTTATCGAAAAGATGAACATGAAAGAAATCTGCATTACATACGGTCAGACCGAGGCTTCTCCTGCCACTACCATGAGCAAGACAACCGACAGCATTGAACAGCGTGTTAATACGGTAGGCGGTCCTATTTTCGGCGTTGAGTGCAGAATAGTTGACCCCGAAACAAATGAGGAACTTCCTGACGACGTTGACGGTGAATTTGTGGCAAGAGGCTACAACATAATGAAAGGCTACTACAAAATGCCTGAAGCTACCTCTGCGGCTATTGATGCACAGGGCTGGTTACATACGGGCGACCTTGCCAGACGGCGTTCTTCCGACGGATATTACAAGATTACGGGACGTATAAAAGATATGATTATACGTGGCGGTGAAAATATTTATCCTAAAGAAATTGAGGATTTTCTTTACACGAACCCGAAAGTAAAGGACGTTCAGGTTATAGGCGTGCCGTCTGAAGATTACGGCGAGGAAATTATGGCTTGTATTGTTCTGAAAGAGGGCGAAACGGCAACTCCGCTTGAAATAAAGAAGTTCTGTAAAAAGCGTATGGCAGCACACAAATGTCCGAAATACATTGACTTTGTGGACGGTTTCCCGATGAATGCAGCCGGAAAGATTCTTAAGTATAAGATGAGGGAACAGGCAGTTGAAAAGCTTAAACTTGAAAAAGCGGAAAGTATAGTTACTGCATAAAAATAAAGCTGTCTGTACGGCAAAAGTACAGGCAGTTTTTTTATTGTTTACAAAGCGGACAGTATGTGTTATAATTAATATTATCCTTAAGAACGGAGATATTTTATGAATAATTATTTAAAAAAGATTTTTACAGTTATAACTGCTTTTTCACTGCCTTTGTCATACTGTGTAAAACCCGACACAGACGTTTTTTCCATTGAGGAAGATACGGAAACAGGCTTTTCACCAGCATTTCCCGAGTTTGTGCATATTGTCGGACAGCCTGACGGAAATTTCTGTCTTATGGCAGACGGTACGGAAATTGAAAACAGTGCGGTTTCTTACAGCAGAGCAGTGATGCCGTCAAGTTTTGATATGCGTGACGAGGGGACAATATCTTCTGTAAAGAATCAGGATATTTACGGCACTTGCTGGACACATTCGTCTGCATCAGGTGCTGAATCAAGTGTAATAAAATCAAATCCGTCTGTGAATCTTTCAGAACTTCATACGGCGTATTATTCATATTTCGGTGACGAGCAGATTAACATTGACGCTGAAAATCTTGATGAACATCTTAACTGGGGCGGTTCGACTTCTGTTGTTGCAAATCTGTGGGCTCAGTGGATAGGACCGATTTATGAAAGCAGACTGCCTTACAACAACACTGAATTTTTCAATAATACCGAAGCAGTAGAAAGTATGAAGTATGAGAGTGACTATCATCTTGAAAATGCCTATATGTTCGATTTTGACGACGAAAGAAGCAATGCCGACGAAATAAATGCACTTGTGAAACAGTTTGTATATAACGGAAATTCCGTTGATGTTTCATTTTATCATGATTATTTCAAATCATATAATCCTGTACATAATTGCGTAAACAGCAACAGAAAACCGAGATTTTCAAATCATGCCGTCACCATAGCAGGCTGGGACGATAATTTTCCGTCGTCAAATTTTACCGTACAGCCTGAACATGACGGGGCATGGCTTGTAAAAAACAGCTGGGGGTATGGTTACGGCGATGACGGTTATTTCTGGATTTCATATGATGATACCAGTCTTTGTCAGTTTGCGGTTTATGAACTCGGAGATAAGAATAATTATTCTGTAAATTATCATCATGATACATTTATCCCCACTCAGCTTCTTTCCGCCGACTATGAAAGCAGTTCATCGTATATGGCGAATATCTTTACTGCTGAATCGGATATGCAGATTGACGCCGTTTCAACTTACATACAGAACGCCGATACAGACTATGAAATAACTGTATATACGAATCTTCAGGACGAATCAGACCCCGTTTCTTCCGAAACACATTCCGCTGTTACTTCAGGGTCGGAAAGT
The DNA here is from genome assembly GCA_947177755.1 of uncultured Ruminococcus sp. Classification (GTDB taxonomy): domain Bacteria; phylum Bacillota; class Clostridia; order Oscillospirales; family Ruminococcaceae; genus Ruminococcus. Next base: position 11,237 of record CAMWVV010000035.1, read on the forward strand.
CTTACTGGTTATAAAACCATTGAACTTGATGAAAGTGTACCTGTAAGGGCAGGGGAGAAGTTCAGCGTTGTTGTGAAGATGACCTGTGAAAATAATCCTTATGTAATACCTGTTGAGGCAAGTATGTTCATAAAGGACAGCGAAACAGGTGAAATTACAGATTTGGGTGCATTTTCCAAATATGAACAGATAAAACAATATACAGGCAAAAATGAAAGCTTTTTCAGTGACGACAGTGAAAATTGGTATGATACTTCCGAAGAGGAATATATTTATGATGATGAGGGAAAGGCACTTGTGCTTGAAACACTTAAAAATCAGCTTTATGACGGTCTTTATCCGTCCGATACGGAAGAGCTTGAAATAGCTGATAAGATTTATGCAAATTATGAAAAGCTTTTTGCATCGGGCGACCTTCATATAGTAGTGGGTAATGTTGCACTGAAAGCTTTCGGCAATCCGTCGGGAACGGTAGAATTTTCGCATATTTCGGGAGCAGTTCCGTCAGATGAAGCGGTGTCGCTTTATTCGGCAGACGGAAGTGATATAATGGTATCTGTAAACGGTTCAGCTTATGTGCCGTATACAGAACCGCTGTCCATAACGGAGAAAATGACAATTTCGGCATATACTTCCCTTGGTGTGTTTAGTGAAAGAACATATACACCTGCAAAAGCAGAGTTTAATGACATATGCTGTGCTGTATATAATGGTGTAACAACAAAATATGTAAAAGCTGAAAAATCAGGTGAAAATGAATATATTATAAATGTTTCAAATTCTGATTGTGAAATAAGGTTATATCCTGTTACGAGTGCAGATGTTGAGATGAACGGACAGAAAATCAGCAGTTTTGAATATACTGATTCAATGACACTGTCCTACGGTGAAAGTATAGTCACATTTGAACTCGAAGAAGAAGGAAAGCTTTCCGATACAGTTACCTTGAAAATAGAAAAAAGTCCCGTATCGTTTGACCTTGAAAAAGAAATTATTTATTTAGCGAGAGGCTTTAAGTCAGCGACAGAAGACGGAACTGAATTTAAAGGCGGTGAATTTATCGGAGAATATGCAGGTCAGAGTATAACCTTAACAGATACGGAAAGTGGGGAAGAAATAATCTGTAATATTCCCGAACGTGCTGTAATGCCTGAACTTGAAACCGATTATTATTATGAAACTCTTGGCTTTATTCCTAATGAAACGGCTGAAATGCTTGTGTATTCGGTAAAGGAAAATCCGCAGAAATCAGACTATGTTTCCGCTGAAAAAAGACTTATTGACGGCACGTGGATTAATTCGGGAATGATTATGAATAAGGCATTTAAGGTCATTCCGTCTGAAACAGTCACTTTTAAAATACTTGCAGGAAATAATATGTTTGCAAGCGAACCGCTTACCGTACATATTCCCGAAGCAGGTGAAGCACCCGACAAACTGCCTGTGTTTACAGCCGAAAACGGAAAGTATCATTTAAACGGATATACCTATGAAACAGCACTGACGGACGGACTGCCTGAAATCAGTATTGAGGAGCAGGCGGAAGAATGGGGGTATTCCGATACGGAAGAATATCTGAATGTTATGGGAAAACGTTTCGGAACTGACGACCGTGACAAACTGGAAAAAATTCTGGCAGTTTCGTGGCAAACCAATACGGAAATTGAAAGCGGACAGGAATTTGTTTTAAGATATTCGTCAACTGACAAGGCTTTTGCTTCTAAGTGTGCATTTATGAAACTTGATATAATGGGTGATGTGAACGGTGACGGTTTTGTTGACACGGTTGATGCGGCTCAGGTGCTTATTCATTACGCAAATCTTTCCGCTGACAAAAACGGTACGATTGCAGAAGATAAACTTTCCGTTGCAGACTATAACGGCGACGGTCTTGTTGATACGGTTGACGCAGCAGCCATACTTATCTATTATGCACAGATATCCGCATGGAAAAGTAATTAATGGACAAAAATGGAATTATTTGTCTTACTTTATCGGTTATTGTGTTGATATGCACAGCTTGTCTTGTTCTTATGTCAGATAAAAAATCCGATGACGGGATAACAATTACAGTCATGAACAGTGAAACAATAGAATCAGTTCAGACGGAAAATATTCAGACAACAGTAAAACCGCATACAACTGTTACAAAGACAAAAACAACGGTTTTGTCAACGGTTACTGAGGTTTCGTCAATTTCAACAAATCAAAGTCAGGAAATTACAGAAACCGAGCCTGTATACAGCGATGTTGAAGTGCTTTACATTGATATAAACACGGCAGATGCAGAAGAATTAATGTTACTTAACGGAATAGGCGAAGTGACGGCGGCGGCAATTATCAGTTACCGCAATGAAAACGGTGGTTTCCGCAACATTGAAGAAATAATGAATGTCTATGGTATAGGTGAGGCAAAATTTGATAGAATCCGTGAGTATATATATGTTCAGAACCCCGTTTATGAATATGAAGATGAGATTTCTGAAGAATATCAAGAATATCAAGAACCCGAACCCGTGACGGAAGAAGTCGGCGGAGAGGAAACGGAAACGGAATTGACCCTTGAAAACTGTTTGCCCGTAGATATAAACACAGCCGATTCGGAAATACTTATGTTACTGCCTTATGTCAATGAGCAGATTGCACAAGACATTATAACACTGCGGGATAAACTTAATGGATTTACAAATATTTATGAACTTTTGTATATTGACAAACTTAACCAAAAACAAGTGGCTGAGTTGACGGAATTTGTAACAGTTGGGCAATAGGTCTAAAAGACGAGCTGAATAATAGTGCATAAATGTGAATTTGTTTTTTACCGATTTGTAACTTTTTTAGAATTATGCTATTATTTATGTCGCTTTTGACGATAAAATAGTGTTGAAAGTGTACAGTATGACCAAAAAATATTAAAGAACGATATAAAGCATTGACTTTAGACGAAAAATAAGGTATATTTTAAGTATAAAAGCAATTAGTCCGCAGTATGTGCAGACGTATAAGTGTTGTACCGGTACTTATGCTGAAATACATATGCTCCGGAAATAGTGCGGAATGGTTTCCGTTTCAGGAGCTTTTGGTGGATTACATTGACTTTTTGTCTTTGATTACGGCTTGAGGCAAGCCGACGGTTTCAGATGATGAAAAGGCAGTGATGAGGACATTCATCAGTCAAAGTATTCTGCGTGAAACCACACAAATTATCCATACATATTATATTTATCTGAATATAATATACATATTTAAGGAGGAAAAATCTAATGAACACACTTAAAAGAACATTAGCTTTAGTTGCTACTCTCGCTATGGCTACTGGTGCATTCGCAAGCTGTGGTGGAGATGATAGTTCTTCAACATCAACAGCTAACACTTCTTCAACTGCTGACAGCACTGCAGATGATACATCATCTGAAGCTGACAGCACTGCAGACGACACATCTGATGCTGACAGCGAAACAGATGACACATCTGATGCTGACAGCGAAACAGATGACACATCTGACGCTCCCGTTGAATCATCAGCTTCTGCTGACCTCGGTGAAGTTTCACTTGCTACAGGCGGTGACACATTCACTGTAGCAGCTTGGAATGCTGACGACGTACCCGCTATGCTTGAACAGTGGAAGGCTGCAACAGGCACTTCTGACGACAAGGTAAACTTCATCAACTTCGATGTAGGCGGCGGTGCTGCTTCTGAAAAGTATGACGCTCTCTTCAATGACGGTGCTGACCTCGACGTTTACTTCTGTGAAGCAGACTGGGCTCTTAAGTACATCAACGATGATACTAAGACAGCTCCTCTTGAGCAGCTCGGTTTCTCAGATGCAAACTTTGCTGACATCTACTCTTACACAGATGAAATCGGTAAGGATTCCAACGGCGTTCGTAAGGGCGTTTCATGGCAGGCAGCAGCAGGCGGTTTCGCTTACAGAACTGACCTCGCTGAACAGTATCTCGGCGTAACATCTCCTGACGAAATGCAGGCTAAGATTGGCAACTGGGAAGATTTCGTATCAGCTGCTGAAGATATTGCTGAACAGTCAGGCGGAAAGACAGCTCTTGCTGATACACTCGGTGGTATGTGGCAGGTATTCGCAGCAACTCGTACAACTCCTTGGGTTGAGGACAACGCTCTCGAAGTTGACGCTTCTTGCGAACAGTTCGCTAACTATGCTAAGAGACTCTGGGATTGCGGCGGCGTAACAAAGAATCCTCAGTGGGATGCTTCCTGGTATGCTTCAGGTCAGGACGACAGTGCAATGGGCTTCTTCGTATCAACATGGGGCTTCGGCGACGCTATTCTTGCTCAGGCAGCAGGCGGCGAAGGCGGTGCAACATACGGTAAGTGGAATGTTTGTCAGGGTCCTGCACCTTACTTCTGGGGCGGTACATGGATTGTTGTTAATCCTGCTACTGACAACGCTGAAGAAGCACAGTCATTCATCAAGACATTTACAGTTGACCAGGAACAGATTAAGAAGTATGCTCTTGACAAGCCTGAATACTGCAACAACGTGGCTGTAATGCAGGAAATCGTTGATTCCGGTGAAAACCCGAACGACTACGTTACAAACCTCCTCGATGGTCAGAACTACTTCGCAGTTCTCCACGAGAATGCTAAGAAGATTAACCTTAACGGTCTTATCACTCCTTATGACGCTACAATCAAGGCTGATTTCATTGAAACAGTTCAGGCTGAATACCTTGAATCCGGTGCTACATGGGATGATACTCAGAAAGACTTCATCAAGAAAGTTTATGCAGATATTCCTGACCTTGAATAATATTTAGTCAAGTCCTAAATTTTATTGCCTATGGAACGACTGCGTTCCATAGGCGTTTGTTAAATATTATGAAAGGGTGTGTGTGTGTATGGCATCAGCTGCTCAGAGCAGAATTAAATCAATCAGCTATGCTAAATATGGTTACATATTTATTTTACCGTTTTTTATTGTTTATTGCTTTTTCCAATTATGGCCTCTGATTTACACCTTTATCCTTGCTTTTAAGGGAAATCAGAGTACAGGTGACGATTTCGTCGGTTTCAAAAACTTCAGTGATTTGCTTTTCAGTCATTCCTACAATGAAGATGACCTCCTCAGCACTGACAAAGCTGTCAAGGCTGCCGCAAGAGCTATCATGGCTGTTGACGAACAGCATCAGAATTTCGTAAGATGTCTGAAAAATACCATTGTTCTTTGGTTTGGTAACTTCGTTCCGCAGATTGCACTTTCACTTTCACTCGCTGTCTGGTTCACAGACGCTAAACTCAAGATTCCGGGAAAAGGTTTCTTCAAGGTAATCATGTATATGCCTAATATCATTACCGCTGCTTCAATAGCTGTACTTTTCCTTCAGCTTTGTGCTGATACAAACTATTCGGCAGCTACTATCCTTGGTAGGTCTCTCGGTATCCTCAAAGACGGTCAATTCTTTAACATGACAAAGAATATCCCGAGCGAAGTAGTATGGCCGCCTCGTATAATCGTTATGTTTATCCAGACATGGATGTGGTTCGGTAACACAATGATTATGCTTATGTCCGGTATCATGGGTATCAACCCGTCACTCTTCGAGGCTGCAAGCATCGACGGTGCTTCCAGCGGTCAGACTTTCATAAAGATTACTGTTCCGCTCCTCAGCCCGATTCTCGTTTACACAGTCATCACTTCTATGATTGGTGGTCTCCAGATGTTCGATATGCCTTACCTTTTCACAACTTCAAAAGAAGGCGCACGTATCGACAATATCGAAACAATTGCTGTTTACATTTACGACAAATTCCACAGTGGTGCTATTGAACCGTCATACGGTTATTCCGGTGCAGCTTCAGTTGTACTCTTCATTATTACTGCTGTTCTTGGTGCTATTATCTTCCGTATCAACCGTGACGAAGATGAGCACAGAAAGAAGAAGGAACGTAAAGAACTTATCAAACAGCAGAAGTCAAAGAATAAACAGTTTGGAGGTCTTAGTATATGAGCAAGATGAAAGCAACTTACGGAGACACTCAGGAAAACTATACAAAAAGTCTGAAAATCAAATCAGGCATAATTCTCGTATGGCTTATTATTCTTACAATTATCTGTTTGCTCCCTATTTACATTCTTATTCTTAATGCAACACGTTCTCACGGCGAAATCATCAGTATGACAGGTCTTGGAAGTCTTTTTGTTCCGAGCAGTCATTTTTCTGAAAACGTCAAGAACCTCAGCGTTAAGACTTCTGAAGACTTCAGTCTGTTAATTGGTTATAAGAACAGCTTGACTATAACTGTATGTTCGACTTTCCTGACTGTTTTCTTCTCAGCTATGACAGCTTATGGTATCCGTGTTTATGACTTCAAACTTAAAGATGCTGCTTATACAGCCATTCTTCTTGTAATGATGGTTCCCGTACAGGTAACTTCCGCTGGTTTCGTTAAGTTCATGATTAACCTTCACCTTACAAACTCATTCATTCCGCTTATTCTTCCTGCTGTTGCAGCACCTGCGGTAGTATACTTCATGGTTTCCTACCTCAAGTCTTCATTCTCACAGGCTATTGTTGAGGCTGCACGTATCGACGGATGCAGTGAGTTTAGAACATTCCTTCAGATAGCTATTCCTATGATGAAGCCCGCTATTGCTGTACAGGCAATCTTCGCATTCATCGCAAGCTGGAATAACTTCTATACACCTAATATGATTCTTATCGACCCCAACAAGGGCGGTACTACAAATCTCCGTACACTTCCTATGATGCTTGGTATTCTCCAGTCTTCACAGAAAACTGCTGACTACGGTATGATTTACACTTGTATTGCACTCGGTATTATTCCGATTATCATTGCATACATCTGTCTTTCCAAGTTCATCATTGCCGGTGTTGCACTCGGTGGTGTTAAGGAATAATCTTAAAAAATTACAGCACACTTCGGTGTGCTGTTTTTTTGTTTACAGACGCTTTATGCGTCCTTTTTTTGTAATATTGAGAGTATTATATGAATATGATTAAGTGAAAGGAGTGTTTATAATGACGGACAGTACAAGCTATGAAATAATTTCGTCCTATGTAACTGAATCTGTACGGACGGCGATGCAGTCGGTAACCCTTAAAGAGAGAAAGGCCACGGAAATTCGTCTAAGATGTGAACGGTCTGTATCATATATTTATCCGAACAGGATAAAATATCTTACAAGAAACGGCAGGCTTACGGATAATTATAACGATACTGAATGTGTAAAGGTAACTGCCGACGACATCAGACAGATTGTAGAAAAACTTTGTCATTTTTCCGTTTATAGCTGTAAAAGAGAACTGCATGAGGGTTATTTTGTCCTGAAAAGCGGAATACGTGTTGGCGTTGCGGGAACTTATTCAAATACTGACGGACAAACTATCAGTAATTTCAGTTCATTGAATTTTCGTATTGCAAGGTGTGTTGAAAATTGTGCGGTACAGATTTATGAAAGAATTTTCCGAAGTCATAGCAGTGTGATTATCTGCGGAGGAGTAAATTCGGGAAAAACCACCGTTCTCCGTGATTTGTGCAGACTGTGCGGAAACAGTTTCAAGGTATCGCTGATTGACGAACGCAATGAAATTTCGTCTTCTTTTGGCGGAGTAGCGGAAAACGATGTGGGAGTTCTGACAGATGTGCTTGTGGGCTGTAAGCGTTCGGCGGGAATCGTTTCGGCAGTGCGGACACTTTCACCTGATATGATTTTTTGTGACGAAATTTCAGAAACCGAAGATTCAGATGCTGTTTTGCAGGCTTTTGGCTGTGGCGTGAATTTTGCGGCAACAGTTCACGCCGAAAATTATGAAAATCTTATGAAACGTATTGCAATAAAACCGTTGATTGAAGCAGGAGTTTTTGACTATGCGGTTTTTCTGGAGGGAAGCGGTTTTCCTGGAAAAATAAAGGAAATCAGGAGGTTGAAAAATGCTTTTTAGGGTTGTTGCGGCGGTTTTGTTTTCAGCTGCCGGAGGCATTGCAGGGATTACGTTTTCCGAACGTCTGAAAACAGAACTTGAACTTTGCAGGAGTATCAGGGAGACGTTTATAAATTCTGCGATGCTTATCAGATGTCGGGCGGTTGACGTATATTATCT
>CAMWVV010000036.1 GCA_947177755.1 uncultured Ruminococcus sp.
ATATAGAAATCATTTCTTTTGCCAAATGGACAAAGTATACAAAAAAACAGCCTGTATTGTGTGCATTGCAACAAAAAATTGATTTTGAAAAAATTAAAATTCCTTAAACTGTTGACATGGAGTAAAATGTGGAATATAATTATCTTGAAAATAGTTTGAGGGTTGCGTGTCGGAGCTGTGAAACCGATATGCAGTGTACGAAGTATTTTCGTATGCATTTTCTTTTCGGTATTACGGAAAGAATAGTTAATCATTTTATTCTAAATTAATTTTTATTGAGAGGGGTAAAAACTTATGATAAGCAAAAAGACTAAGGCTTTAACAGCCGGTATCCTTTCTGCCGTTATGTCAGCTACAGCAGTTATGCCTGCATTCACATCAGCAGCTAACGAGTATGCTTCTGAAAACGGTGCTAACGAGTCATACGCTAAGATGTTCGCATCACTCTATGACGACGTTATGACAAATGGTCAGGCAAACGGCTATCTCAGCAAGCAGAACAACGGCGGAGATTCCTTTGGTATTCCTTACCATGCAGTAGAAACTCTCTGTGTTGAAGCTCCTGACTACGGTCACGAAACAACATCAGAAGCTATGTCCTACATTGTATGGGTTGCTGCTATGCACGATATTCTTGCTCAGAACGGCACTATTGACGGAAGTGCAGGTGACGTTAAAAAGGCTTGGAAGACTATGGAAGCTATGATTCCTGGTTGGTCTGAGGCTTCAGGCAGAAGTGATATAAAGTACAACACAATCTGGGGCAAGGACAGACTCAAGGCTGATACAGCTGAAGAAAAAGACCTTCCCAGCCAGTATCCTACAAACAATGTAGGTGTTGATGCTCTTAACCCGCTTTACAGCATCTATAATGCGGCATATTCAAGTGACAATGGTTACTATCTCATGCACTGGCTTGCAGACGTTGATGACTGGTATGGTTTCGGTAAGGGTACACAAGGCGAAGGCAAGTTTGTATTTATCAATACTTTCCAGCGTGGTGAACAGGAATCCTGTTTTGAAACAGTTCCGCATCCGTGTCTTGAAGAACTTAAGCACGGTAACTCACAGGACGGTATCAAGGGTATCTTCAACGGCGTAGGCAATGTTGCTAAGCAGTATGCATTCACAAACGCTCCTGACGCTGAAGACCGTGCTATTCAGGCTATCTACTTTGCTAACCGTTTCGGCGTTGACTGCGGAGAAATCTCTGGTCTTGCTGGTAAGATGGGTGACCAGTGCCGTAACGATATGTTTGATAAATACTATCATGCTATCGGTTGTCAGGACATCAAGGCAAGCGGAAACAATGGCAGCACATTAGGTAAAGAAGGCGGTCAGCACTACCTCATGGCTTGGTATACATCATGGGGCGGAGCTCTCGAAAACTATGACTGGGCTTGGCAGATTGGTGCTTCACATTCACATCAGTTCTATCAGAACCCGCTCGCAGCTTACGCTCTTATCGACGATGATGCTATCAACAGCGGTATGAAGTCTAAAGGTGCTACCGAGGACTATCAGGAATCATTCAAGAGACAGATTGAAATGTATCTCTGGCTCCAGTCTGTTGAAGGTCCGTTTGCAGGTGGTTGTACAAACTCCTACAGAGGACGTTATGAAAAGTATCCGGAAGGATATCCGACATTCTATGACATGGTTTATCTCCCGCACCCTGTTTATGCTGACCCAGGTTCAAACCACTGGATTGGTAACCAGGTATGGCCTATGCAGCGTCTTGCTGAACTTTACTACTATGTAAAGACAAACGGTGAAAGTGACGCTATCAAGGGCATGACATTCGGCGGTCTTTCACTTACAGAAGCGCTCGAAGCTCTTATCGAAAGATGGGTTGCATGGTTCGAGGAAAATACACACTTTAACTGGGAAACAGAAGACGGCACAACAATGGCTTATGCTATTCCGTCAACTCTTGACTGGGGCGATTCTGATACAGACTACAGTGTTGCTCCTGATACATGGACCGGCACTTACAATCCTGACGGCAACAAGAAACTCCACTGCACAATCGGTGGTTACGGCATGGGCGACGTTGGTTGTGTATCTTCACTCTGTAACACTCTTATTTACTATGCTAAGGCTCAGGGTGTTGACCCCTCATTTGCTATGGAAGACAAGGGTACTACAACTGCTGAAAAAGGTCTTTACCTTGCTAACAAGCTCCTCAGCACTCAGTGGGAACTCGGTCGTGACGAAATAGGTATTGCATTTGAAGACCACAACACAAGCCTCAAGAGAATCTTCGAGGAAGAGGTTTACATTCCTTCTGAATACAAGGGCACAATGCCTGATGGTTCTAAGCTCGAAAACGGCGCTACATTCTCCTCTATCCGTGAAAGCTATGCTAACGACCCGATGTATCAGGCTGCTAAGGCTGAATATGATGCTACAAAGTCAACAGACGGTTACTACTACAAGTTACACAGATTCTGGCACCATGGTGACGCTCTTATGTCCTACGGTTCTATGGCTCTTATCTATCCTGAGGTTACACCTCTCGCCGTTGACGACAACGGTGGAGAAGACCTCAAGGTAACTATGTGGGGCGACGCTGACGTTAACAACGAAGTAAACATCAGTGATGCTGTACTTATCATGCAGTCAATCGCAAATCCTGACCAGTATAAGATTTCTCCTCAGGGCAAGCTCAATGCAGACGTTGTTGACAACGGCGGCGGTATCACTAACTCTGATGCTCTCGCTATTCAGTATGTTGAAGCAAAGACAATTACCAATGAAGCATTCCCGATGACAGCAGCTGAACTTGACGCTTTAGACGCTGAATAATTTTAAAATATTAAGGGACACCTCGGTGTCCCTTATTTTTTTCTGAAAATGCTTGCATTTTGAAATAATTGGTGATATAATAATATAATAGTATAGTTACGCATTATACATATTACATTTGATATTATAAAGGCAGGCGAGTCAGGTGATAAGGAGCATGACAGGCTATGGCAGAGCTCAGAAAATACTTAACGGGCGTGATATACTCGTTGAAATCCGTTCTGTCAACCATAGATATTATGAATACTCTTCAAGAGTTCCCCGTACTTACAGCTATATCGACGAAAAGTTAAAAGCTTTGCTGAAAACTTCTGTTTCAAGGGGAAAGGTGGAAGTTTCGGTTACAATCAACAATATTGAAGCAAAGGAATCTGAAATTTCCATAAACAAGGCTGTTGCCGAGGGCTATATAAATGCTCTCAGGAGCGTTTCAGACGAACTTGGTCTTAAGGACGATTTGGTATTGTCTAAACTTATCAAGCTTCCTGAAATATTTGTCGTTCAGAAGTCACCGGACAATCAGGAGCAGATTTGGGCTGACGTTGCGGAGGTGGCAGACGATGCACTTTCAAAGTTTGTTGAAATGCGTTCCACAGAGGGTGAAAAGCTTAAAAGTGACATTATCATGAAAGCTGATTTGATTTTGAGTATGGTTGCACAGGTTGAGGAAATTTCTCCGCAGACCGTTGAAAATTACCGTCACCGTCTTTATCAGAAGCTTTCCGAAATACTTGAAAACAAGGATATTGACGAACAACGTATACTTACGGAATCAGCGGTTTTTGCTGAAAAAATTGCGGTTGATGAGGAAACGGTGCGTCTGAGAAGTCATATATCGCAGTTGAAAGATATGTTTGATTCAGATGAACCGATAGGCAGAAAACTTGATTTTATAGTTCAGGAAATGAACCGTGAAGTTAATACAATAGGCTCTAAGGCACAGGATTTGAGCATAACGAAAATTGTCGTGGATATGAAAGCGGAGATTGAAAAAATCCGTGAACAGATTCAGAATATTGAATAGGTGAATTGTGAAATTTATTAATATTGGTTATGGAAATATGATTGCTTCCGAAAGAATCGTAACGATAGTAAGTCCCGAATCCGCTCCGATAAAGAGAATGGTACAGGAAGCACGTGATGACGGACGGGCGATTGACGCAACATACGGAAGAAAAACAAGAGCCGTGATTGTTATGGACAGCGGACATATTATACTTTCGTCGCTGATTGCAGAAACTCTTGCGGCAAGACTTAATGAGTTGGGAGGTTCAGAAAATGAATAAAGGAATGCTCATAGTTTTTTCAGCACCGTCGGGCTGTGGAAAAGGTACGATGATTAAAGAAATCTGTAAACACGGAAATTACTATTGTTCAGTTTCGGCGACAACAAGAGATGCACGTAAAGGCGAAGTTGATGGCGTTAATTACTATTTTATGAGTGACGAGGAATTTGAACAGAAAATCAGGGAGAATGCTTTTCTTGAGTATGCCGGATACTGTAAACATTATTATGGTACTTTGCTCTCGGAAGTTGACGACTATCTTGAAAAAGGTACAGACGTTATTCTTGAGATTGAAGTGCAGGGTGCAATGAAGGTCATGGAAAAGAGACCCGAAGCTGTTTCGGTTTTTGTAGTACCGCCGTCAATAAACGAACTCAGACGCAGACTTAAAAAGCGTGGTACTGAAACCGACGAAGTTATTGAAGAGAGAGTTTCGGAAGCTTCTGGTGAAATTGCCTTGTCCGAAAAATATGATTATGTTATTGTCAACGACGCTCTGGAGGACGCTGTAAATGACTTTTTCGCAATAATGCGTGCGGAAAAGCTTAAAGCGGAATTTTCGGGCGATATTATAAATGAGGTGTTAAAAAATGCTTAGACCTGCTGTAAATCAGATTATTTCAAAAAATGAAAGTTGTTATTCACTTGTAATTGCCGTTGCAAGACGTGCAAGAGAGATTTCGGAAGAACTTTATGAAAAGGGCGAGACCCTTGAGGAAAAACCCGTAAAAACCGCTGTAGAGGAAATCGCAAGCGGTAAGTGTAAAATAGTAAGCACAGTTGCTCAGACGAGTGAATAATGTCCTTGATTGCAGAAATTGCTGTAAGCGGTACACTTTATTCGTTTGATATGCTTTTCAGTTATGTTATTCCACAGAATATGTGCAGTCTGGTGCGGTGCGGATGTCGTGTACTTGTTCCGTTCGGAAAGGGAAACTCCCGAAGAATAGGCGTTATAATGAGAATGACCAATGGTGACGATTCAGGTCTTAAACCTGTTTTGTCGCTTGCGGACACTGAACCTGTTCTGTCGGAAGAACTTATCAGGCTTGCTTTTTACCTGCATGACAATACTTTCTGTACGTATTTTGAGGCAGTAAAAGCGATGCTGCCGCCTGCTATGAATGTAATGGTAAAAGAGAAATTCCGTATTAACGGAAGTTTTACCGATTTTAATTTACTCAGCAGTGAGACAGCGGAATTTTTCGGCAAAATCCAACGGTTTTCCGACGATAAAGCGTTAAACGATTTTATCAGTCGTTTCATTTCCGAAAACGGCAGAAAGACTGTTGACGAACTTTGTGAAAGTAATGCCGTTATTTCAGACAATATTTTCCGTCAGAAAGTATGCAGTTCCGTTTTAAGAATGGTACGCCTTACTGATAAATATATAAATTATCCTGAGAAATTCAGTCTTACTCCGAAACAGAAAACGGTTGTGAAGTTTCTTGAGGAAAACGGCACAGCGTCATCAAAGGAAACTGCCTATATGTGCGGAGTTACTTTGGTTGTGATAACGAATCTTGTAAGAAACGGAGCAGCTGAGGAGTACGAAATGGAAACATTCCGTCATGTTGAGGACTTTTCGGAGGGCAGAGCCGATATAAATGAAACAGTACTTTCAGACGAACAACAGAACGCTTACAACATAATTTCTGAACAGGTTCATAAACGTAAACCTGCGGTTTTCCTGCTTCACGGCGTTACGGGAAGCGGTAAGACTTCAGTTTTTGAAAAACTTATTTCCGATACCGTTTCAGACGGTCGGCAGGTTATGATGCTTATTCCCGAAATAAGTCTTACTCCGCAGGTTCTGAAACGTTTCCGCTCACTTTTCGGCGAGAGAGTAGCTGTAATTCACAGTGGTCTTACTCTTGGTCAGCGGCTTGACGAATATAAGCGAATCAGAAACGGAAATGCTGATATTGTGATAGGGACAAGAAGTGCGGTCTTTGCACCACTTGACAATATCGGTCTCATTATTATGGACGAAGAGGGGGAAAGGTCGTATAAATCGGACACCACACCGAGATATAACGCCCATGATGTTGCAAAACAAAGATGTGCGTATCACGGTTCAACACTCCTGCTTGCTTCTGCCACTCCGTCCGTGGAAAGCTATTATCTTGCGGAAAAAGGTCTTTACCGTCTTATAAAAATGAATAAGCGGTATCATAGTATGCCTTTGCCTGAAGTAAGTATAATTGACATGAGTGAAGAACGTGCAGACGGAAATATGACAGAGTTCAGCCGTACGCTTGTTGATGAAATAAATCTCAATTTACAGAACGGCGAACAGACTATTTTGTTACTTAACCGTCGTGGATACCATACAATTATAAGCTGTGTTGACTGTTTTCAGCCTGTTTACTGCCCTAACTGTTCCGTTCCTCTTACCTATCATAAGAAAAACGGCAGACTTATGTGCCATTACTGCGGATATTCGGGAGAACTTGTGAAAAAATGTCCGTCATGTAATTCCGAGAGATTGAAAAGTATGGGTTTCGGTACTCAGAAACTTGAAGAAGAACTTTCAATGTATTTCCCGACGGCGAAAATTCTGCGTATGGACGCTGACACGACTTTTTCAAGGTATTCATATGAAAAAAACTTCACTGATTTCCGCAACGGTAAATATGACATCATGATAGGTACTCAGATGATTGGAAAAGGTCTTGACTTTCCGAATGTGACACTTGTCGGCGTGCTTTCGGTTGACAAGGCACTTTATGCAGGAGATTTCCGAAGTTATGAGCGTACTTTTTCACTGATAACTCAGGTTGTCGGACGCAGCGGACGAAGTCTGAAGCGTGGCAGGGCGGTTTTGCAGACGTTTATCCCCGACCACTATATAATAAATCTTTCGGCGGTACAGGATTATGAGAGTTTCTATAAAGAAGAGATTGCTTTGCGGAGAACGATGATTTTTCCGCCTGTCTGTGATATGTGCGTATTCTGCTTTTCGGGAACAGACGATATATCCGTAAAAAAGGGGGCTGACGCTGTACTTGACCTTATGCGTGAAAGCCTCAGGGAACTCAATCCGAAAACGCCCGTAAGAGTTCTCGGACCTGTAAAGTGTTCCTACGGAAAAATAAATGGAAAATATCGCATGAGAATAATTATGAAATGCAAGAATACCGCCGAAATAAGAGGATTTATAAGCGGTGTGCTTAAAAAATCCTCAAAACTTAAAGAAATGTCGGAAATTTCGCTTTATGCCGATATGAACGGCGATACAGGCTTGTAAGAAAAAGAAAGGATATTGAATAAAATGGCACTCAGAAAAATTTTAACAGATAAAGATGAAGCACTTCACAAAGTATGCAGACCCGTTGAAAAGTTTGATAAAAAACTTGCTCAGCTTCTGGACGATATGCATGAAACTCTTGACAAGGCACAGGGTGTCGGTCTTGCTGCTCCGCAGGTGGGAATTTGCAGACGTATTTTTATAATGCACCTTGAGGAAGGTAGTTTTGAGGCTATAAATCCTGAAATTACTTTGAAAGAGGGAAAACAGCGTGTTCAGGAAGGCTGTCTTTCGTGTCCGAATATCTGGGGCTATGTAACACGTCCTATGCACTGCCGTCTGAAAGCTCAGGACAGAAACGGCGAATGGTGGGAACGTGATTTCACAGGTCTCGGAGCTCAGTGTACAAATCATGAAAACGACCATCTTGACGGTCATGTGTTTACTGAAATAGTGGAGGAATTTTTTGTACCGGAGGAGGCATGATTACTTTATGAAAATTGTATTTATGGGTACGCCGGATTTTGCAGTGCCTTGCCTGAAAGTTCTTGCAGAAAGCCGACATGAAGTTTCTGCGGTGTTCACACAGCCCGACAAGCCAAAGGGACGGGGTTATAAAATGATTCCCACCCCTGTAAAGTCGGTTGCTCTTGAGTACGGACTGCCCGTATATCAGCCGTTGTCACTCCGAAAAGGCGACGACGCACAGCAGGCTTTGGAAATTCTGAAAAATATTTCCCCCGATTTGATTGTTGTTACGGCTTACGGACAGATTCTTCCGAAAGAGATTCTTGAACTTCCACGATACAAGTGTATAAATATTCACGCCTCACTTCTCCCGAAATACAGGGGGGCAGCACCTATTAACTGGTGTCTGCTGAACGGCGAAACTGTAACAGGTGTCACTTCAATGCTTATGTCCGAGGGTCTTGACACAGGCGATATGCTCATTAAAAAAATCACTGATATAGGCGAAAACGAAACGTATCAGGAACTTTATTCGAGACTTGCCGAAATGGGCGGTGAAGTCCTCACAGAAACTATTGATGCAATTGAAAAAGGTACACTCATTCCGCAGAAACAGGACGATTCTCTTTCATGTTATTCTCCCATGATAAGAAAAGAAATGAGTGCTTTGGACTTTTCAAAGAGTGTGAGGGAAATCCACAACACCATAAGAGGCGTTACAGGTTTTACCACTTTACAGGGAAAACGTCTGAAAGTTTTTAAATCTGAAATAGTTTCGGGAAATTCCGTCGCTGAAAACGGTACTATAGTTAATACTGATAACTTTACAGTGAAATGCGGTGACGGCGGTCTGATTAAGTTTGACGAAATTCAGCTTGAGGGCAGTAAACGCATGAAAACAGCGGATTTTCTCAGAGGAAAAAAACTTACTTGTGGCGAAAAACTGGGTTGACGGAGGATAACAATGGCAAATCCAAGACATATGGCGGTGAAACTTCTGTGCAAGACTTTTTCGGAAGGAAGTTTTTCCAATATTCAGCTTAACAGCGGACTTAAAAATTCAGACCTTGACGAACGTGACAAAAAACTTTGTTCGGCAATTTATTATGGTGTGATTGAAAGAAAAATTTATCTTGACTATGTGATAAGGCAGTTTTCTTCACGTCCGCCCGAAAAGCTTGATGATATTGTTCTTAATATACTGAGAAGCGGAATTTATCAGATACTTTTCATGGACAATGTTCCCGACAGTGCGGCGGTCAATGAAAGTGTCAGACTTGCGAAAAAGTTCGGAAAAACAAGTGCTTCGGGAATGATTAACGCTGTTCTGAGGAATTTTATAAGAAACGGAAAGACCGTAGCTCTTCCAAAGGACAAAATTTACGCATATTCCGTTAAATATTCCGCACCTCCCGAACTTGTCGGCAGTCTTGTGAATGACTATGGCTGGGAACTGGCTGACAATCTGCTTTCCGATGCTCTCGGCAGTCCGCCCGTGACGGTGAGAATGAATACGCTGAAATGCAGTGAAGATGAATTTTTGGATTCTCTCGGAAAAATAAAGGCTGAAAAAAGCGGTATTCTGTCGGAATGTTTCATGTTGTCGGGCGGAGATGTCACAGCAACGGAGGCTTTCGGAAAAGGCTTTTTTCACGTTCAGGATTTGGCTTCACAACTTTGCTGTATGGCACTTGCACCGACTGAAAACGACATTGTGCTTGACATATGTTCAGCTCCTGGTGGCAAGACCTTTACAATGGCACAGCTTATGAACGGCAGAGGAAAGATTATGGCTTTCGACTTGCATGAAAAGCGTGTCAGACTAATTCGTGACGGTGCTGAAAGACTTGGTATTTCCAATGTAAGTGCATCAGTCGGTGACGCTTCAAAGTACAATGCGGAACTTCCTAAGTTTACAAAAATTCTTTGTGATGTTCCGTGTTCGGGGATAGGAGCGATAAGGCGTAAGCCTGAAATTAAGTACAAAGATTTCGGCGATTTTTCGGGACTGCCTGAAATTCAGTACAATATAGCTGAAAATGCACTGAATTATCTTGATGTCGGCGGTGAACTTGTTTACTCTACCTGTACCCTCCGTAAAGCAGAAAATGAACAGGTTGTGGAAAAGCTTCTTTCAAATCACCCCGAAATCGAACCCGTCCGACTTACCGAACCTCTCGGCGAAAAGTTCGGAAGTAGTGCGGATATATTTCCGTGTCATTTCGGAAGTGATGGTTTTTTTATTGCAAAGTTCAGAAAAGTAAGGTGATAAATTGGAAAAAACTGATATTCTTAGTCTGAGCCTTGACGAACTTGAAAAAATTCTTGTTGAAAACGGTGAAAAGAAATTCAGGGCAAAACAGATTTTTCAGTGGCTTCATGTCAGAAGAGTGTTTGAATTTGACAAAATGACTGATATATCTGTCCAATTGAGAGAGCGTTTAAATGGAATTTTTTGTATAAATAGACTATTTGTACAGAAAAGACTTGAATCTTCTATAGATAATACGGTAAAATATCTTTATAGGCTTTCAGACGGGAATTTTGTTGAAACTGTTCTCATGAAATACAGCTATGGTTACAGCATATGTGTTTCAACACAAGTGGGCTGTAAAATGGGCTGTAAGTTCTGTGCGTCGGCGATTGCGGGATTCGTCCGCAATTTAAGTCCGTCTGAAATTCTGATGCAGATTTATGAAACCGAAAAAAATACAGATGTGCGTGTTTCGGGGGTTGTCATGATGGGAATCGGCGAACCGCTTGACAATTATGACAATGTTCTGAAATTTCTCGGTCTGATTTCTGACATCAACGGAAATAATTTCAGTCTAAGACACGTTTCACTTTCAACCTGCGGAATTGTTCCACGTATTTATGACCTTGCAGCTCTCAAGCTCGGGCTTACTCTTTCCGTTTCTCTTCACTGTGCGGACGATTCGGGGCGTTCTGAGATAATGCCTGTGAACAGGACTTATAATATTGAAAAACTTCTTGAAGCGTGCAAATTTTATATAGATAAAACAGGACGGCGTGTGACTTTTGAATATGCCGTTATTGATAATGTTAATTCTTCTGATAAAGATGCGGACAGGCTGGCGGTTCTGCTCAGGGGCATGAACTGCCATGTAAATCTTATTCCCGTAAATAAAATCAGAGAGAGGAATTACCGCACTGCGAGAGCCGGTGTTGCTGAATTTGCGAAAAGGCTTGGCAGGCGGGGAATAAATGCTACTGTGAGAAGAACTCTCGGCAGTGATATTGAGGCAGCCTGCGGACAACTCAGGCGTGACGCTGCCGAAAAAAGTAATATGAATGGAGGTGCGGATTTTTGAGATTCAAATCCGGTACGGATATTGGGCTTAAACGGGACGAAAATCAAGATGCAGTACGGTGTGAATATTTCGGTCACAACGTTCTTGCCGTTGTATGTGACGGCATGGGAGGCGAAAAAGCAGGAAAAGAAGCAAGTACTATTGCAATGGAGGAATTTTTTCAGCGTTTTTCTGACGGCTACAGTGAAAGTCTTGATGATGAGGAAATCCGCAAGCTTCTTATAGCGTCGGTTTCAGCCGCCAATTCCGTTATTTATACTAAGGCAAAGCTTGATTTTAATAATTTTGGCATGGGTACAACCTGTGTTGCTGCTTTTGTAACCGATAAATCGGCTTTTATTGCAAACGTCGGTGACAGCAGGGCGTATCTCATAGTGGAAAATGAAGGCGTTTTCCGTATAACAACAGACCATAATGTTGCATCGCTGCTGTATGAACAGGGCAGAATTACTGAGGAGGAAATGGAAAATCACCCTCAGAAACATATGCTTGTGAGAGCGGTCGGTGTGGAAAAAACAGTCCAGACAGATACCTTTATAATTGATTATGAAGATAAAATCAGTCTGCTGTTATGCTCGGACGGACTTTCGGGCTACTGCACTGACGATGAAATATATGACGTTATCATGAACACAGATTATGACAGCGTTACAGAAGAATTAATCAATCTCGCTCTCAGCAAGGGCGGCCGTGATAATGTAACTGTTGCGGTAATTTATGAATGAAAGCAGGAGGAATGAAGAGGAATGGATAAGTACATTGGCAAAAAGCTCGACGGTAGATATGAAATCACCGAACTTATAGGCGTTGGCGGAATGGCTGAAGTCTATAAAGGCGTGGACGTAATGGACCACAAGGACGTTGCAATTAAGATTCTCAAAAAAGAATATGCAGAGAATGAGGATTTTCTCCGCAGATTCAGAAATGAGTCAAAGGCTATTGCAGTTCTTTCACATCCGAATATCGTTAAAATCTATGATGTTGGATTTTCTGAAAAGATTCAGTACATTGTTATGGAGTACATTGACGGTATAACGCTCAAAGAGTATATCGAAGAGGAAAAAGTCCTTACATGGAAAGATACTGTACATTTTGTTATACAGATTCTCAGAGCTTTACAGCACGCTCATGACAAGGGCATTGTTCACCGTGACATAAAGCCTCAGAATATCATGATGTTCACAGACGGCACAATAAAAGTCATGGATTTCGGAATTGCAAAGTTTGCACGTGAAGAAGGCAAGACGGCTACCGACCAGGCTATAGGAAGTGTTCACTATATCAGTCCCGAACAGGCAAGCGGTGACGTTACCGACGCAAAGAGTGATATTTACTCAGTCGGTGCGATGATGTATGAAATGCTTACGGGAAGCAAGCCATTTGACAGCGATAATCCTGTGGCAATTGCGGTTATGCATATGCAGGACATTCCTGAACGTCCGAGAGCATTGAATCCCGATATTCCCGACGGTCTTGAAGAAATTGTCCTCAGGGCAATGGAAAAAGCACCCGAAGACAGATATAGGTCAACCGCCGAAATGATAAGTGATATAGACGCATTCAAGGTAAATCCTAATATGACTTTCGGTTATTATCAGGAAGAAGAAGACTATGACGACAACGAAGGTATAGGTTATTATGATGTTCCGCAGGAAGACATGATGGAAGACGGCGACGATTACGGAAGTATGGGCGGAATAAGAACTAAAGTCGCTGACCCTCCTGTCAAGAGAGGAAAAAGACAGCCTGCCTATGAAGGTTATGACGACGACGATGACGAAGACGAGCCTGAACGTTCTTCACTTGTTGTACCTGTTCTTACGGCTATAGTTGTTGTTGTAATTATCGTTGCTGTAATTTTTGTGGCAACTCTCCTCAGCGGACTTATAAAGGGCGATAATCAGACAAATGATTTCAAAATGCCTGATTTCTACGGTATGGATTATAATGCAGCAGTCAGTCAGTACGGAAACAACATTCAGTTTCAGGAGGACGGCTCTGAATATAATGAACTTGATGCAGGTCTTATTATTGAGCAGGACATTGAACCAGGTTCAGAGTTCAAAAAAGGCGACGTTCTTAAAGTTAAGATAAGCAAGGGTATGGAAACGGTTGAAGTTCCGAATGTTGCAAATATGAATGCCGAACTTGCAAGAGACCAGCTTAAACAGCGTGGACTTGAATGTGAGATAAAAAATTCATCAAGTACGGAAATTCAGAAAGGCTATGTAATCAATACAGAGCCTGAAGTGGGTACTGAAGTACACAAGGGTTCAACAATTGTACTTTATGTAAGTATGGGTGTTGATGCAGGACAGGTAAGCGTTGACGACTATGTAGGAAAGGTTGCTGACGATGCCTGCACACTCGCAGAATATGCAGGTCTCAAGCCGAGAACCGAACTCAAGGCTTCATATGAGGAAGAAGGCAAGGTTATTGAGCAGAGTATTGCAAAGGGCGAAAAGGTTGAAGAGGGTACAGAAATTGTATTCTATGTCAGCAACGGTCAGGCTCCGGACGGAGAAATTCCTTTCACAATTCCTTTCCCGACAAATGCAAACGGCAGATTCGTTATTGACTTTGTAATCACAAATGAAGACGGTTCAACAAGTACAGATTCCACAAGCGTTCTCCTTGTTCCCGAAATGCCACAGGTAAGCCAGAATATAAAGGGCTCAGGTGAAAATGTATCGGTTGTTGTTGTTCTTACAAATATGAATACAGGCGTAAGAGCTCAGATTGGTTCTTACTACTTCAACTTTGCAACAGGTGCTGTAAATGTTCAGACAGAAGACATCACAGCGGCATTTGACGCAGTAGGCGGTTTCGGTGATGCACCTGCAAATCCCGAACCTACAGAAGCACCTACGGAATTGGTAGAGCCTGTAACAGAACCACCTGTAGTAGACACTCCTCCTCAGCCTGTAGTAACAGACGCTCCTCAGCCTGCAACAAATTCTGACCCGAATTTACCGGCAGACTTTGACCGCTGGGCTGATGACTGGGGTTACTATGATGCAGAAGGAAATTATCACCCGTATATCCGTTATCAGTAATGGGTGAAGCTGTAAAAAGCGGAATTATAACAAAATGCTTAGGGGGTCTCTATACTGTAGAGACCCCTGACGGTATATTTGAATGTAAAGCAAGGGGAATTTTCCGCAACAGGGGAATAAGTCCGTATGTCGGGGACAAGGTTGAACTCAGCGAAGGAGTTATAACAGAAATCCTTGACAGAAAAAACTGTATAATTCGACCTCCTCTTGCAAATCTTGACCAGCTTGTTTTTATTGTTTCGACGTGTAACCCTGCACCGAATTATCTGATTCTCGATAAATTCATAGCGATTGCCGAATATAAGGGAATAACACCTGTGGTGATTATAACAAAGACAGATTTGGGTGAAAGTGCGGAAATAAGCAGTATATACAGAAATATAGGAATTGACGTTCTTGAAACGGACTACAGTAATCCTGAAAATGTTGAGGCAGTACGGAAACTTTTCACAGGCAAAGTAAGTGCTTTAACAGGCAATTCGGGTGCAGGAAAGTCAACACTGCTGAACGCCGTTGACCCTGCACTGAATATCCCGACTGCCGAAATCAGTAAAAAACTTGGCAGAGGAAAGCACACTACACGTCATGCACAATTGTATAAACTCAGCGGAGGCGGTTATATTGCCGATACTCCCGGATTTTCCACTTTTGAAACCAACCGTTATGACATAGTACGGAAAGAAGAACTTGCCGACTGTTTCCGTGAGTTCAGAGAATACACTGATAAATGCCGTTTCCGTGACTGTTCGCATACGTGTGAAAAAGGCTGTGAAGTTGTTTCGGCACTTAATCGGGGAGAAATTTCCTTAAGCCGTCATGAAAGTTACTGTACAATGTATGAAGAAGCAAAGCAAATCAAGGAATGGGAACTGAAATGAAAACTTGTATAATATTTGCAGGCGGTGAATTTTCCGCACCGAGTTTTACCGACACAAAAGCCGATTTGGTTATATGTGCGGACAGGGGGTATATTCATGCCGAAAAGCTGGGAATAGTCCCCGACATAATAACGGGCGATTTTGATTCATATATCGGAGAACTGCCCGAAGATACGGAAATTTACAGAAGTGTTCCCGAAAAGGACGACACGGACACCATGCTTGCAGTAAAGCTTGCAATTGACAGAAAATGTACTGATATAAGACTTTATGGTGCTTTGGGAGGACGTTTTGACCACACGTTTGCAAATATTCAGGCTCTCATATATGCACATGAACACGGCTGTAAAATGACTGTTTATGACATTGATAATATTATTACTGTGCAGGGCATAGGCACTGAATTGTATGAAAAATATGACGGCTGGTATTTTTCGGTGTTCTCGCTTACCGAAAAACTTCACGTTGAAAAAATGACAGGTGTTAAATATCCCGTTCAAAATCATATATTCACACAAGGTTTTCCGCTCGGTGTAAGCAACGAAATTATTTCTGACAATGCCGTTGTTTCGGTAAAAAACGGACTCGCTCTCATAGTTCGTTCAAGAAGATAGGCACAAAACTTTTCCTGCTGAATATAATGAAAGTATATCAGTAAGGGAGGGATACATAATGAAAATTGTAGTGATACGAAGTCCTAAGCTTCTTTCAGGTTTTTTAAGAGTGATTTTCCGTATAAAAAAAGAACAGGAGTAAACAAAAAAGAGGCTGTTAAAAGCCTCTTTTTTATTATGCTGTTATTATACTATTGTGATTTTCTTGAAAGCCTTTTTGCCCTTGCGGATAATAACGCCGTCGGGATTAAGCTGTATTTTGGTGTCAGTGATTTTTTCGTCATTAACGGTAATACCGCCCTGCTGTACAAGTCTTCTTGCCTCTGAAACGGACGGTGCAAGTCCCGATTTTACAAGGAGATTAAGCAGACCTATTGTGCCGTCTGTGAGGTCGGCGGAGGCAATCTCGGCAACAGGCATATTTTCATTTGAACCGTTACCTCCGAAAAGTGCCTTTGAAGCTTCTTTAGCCTTTTCAGCCTCTTCTTCACCGTGAACAAGCTTGGTGAGTTCGTAGGCGAGAAGTTCCTTAGCCTTGTTGAAACCTGCTCCCTCAAGGGTCTTTTCCATTTCCTCTATTTCCTCAACAGGTACGAATGTAAGCATTTTCAGACACTTGATAACATCAGCGTCAGCGACATTTCTCCAGTACTGGAAAAATTCATAAGGAGAAGTTTTTTCGGGGTCGAGCCATACAGCACCCTTTTCGGTCTTGCCCATTTTCTTGCCCTCGCTATTGAGCAGGAGGGTAATTGTCATTGCATAAGCATCTTTGCCGAGTTTACGCCTTATAAGTTCAGTACCGCCGAGCATATTACTCCACTGGTCGTCACCGCCAAACTGCATATTACAGCCGTATTCCTGAAAAAGTTTGTAGAAGTCATAGCTCTGCATAATCATGTAGTTAAACTCAAGGAAAGAAAGCCCCCTCTCCATTCTCTGCTTGTAACACTCGGCAGTAAGCATTCTGTTTACGCTGAAACAAGCACCGACTTCCCTGAGCAGTTCAACATAATTGAGATTCATAAGCCAGTCCGCATTGTTTACGGCAATAGCCTTTCCGTCCGAGAAGTCGATAAAACGGCTCATCTGCTTTTTGAAACATTCGATATTGTGCTGAATTGTTTCGGGGGTGAGCATTTTTCTCATATCAGTTTTACCTGATGGGTCGCCAATCATACCAGTACCACCGCCGAGAAGTACAATGGGCTTGTTGCCTGCCATCTGAAGTCTTTTCATAAGACAGAGAGCCATAAAATGTCCGACGTGCAGACTGTCAGCTGTAGGGTCAAAACCTATATAGAAAGTAGCTTCACCCTTGTTGATGAGTTCTTCAATTTCCTTTTCGTCAGTAAGCTGGGCGAGAAGTCCACGTCTTTTAAGTTCTTCAAAAGTCGTCATAAAATTTTTCTCCTTTATACTAAATTATTATTTATATACTGTAAATAATCCTTGCGGACTATAAGTTCACGATTATCTTTGTACCACTCATACGACTGCTGTAAACCTGTTTCAAGAGATTTAACATCTGGCATAATTTCCATTTGTTTTGTTACATCAAGGATATATTCATAGTTTCTGAACGGGAAATAAAGACGTTGGTTTATTTCAGATGTTACATATCTGATTTCGGGAACTTTGCCGAGTACTACGTAACAGAGTTTAACCCATTCTTCTATGGTTACGGTTTCAGGATTGCCAGCGTTAAAAATATGATTTTTTGGTTTACTTTCAATGATTTTTTCAATAAATATACATAAATCTTCAACATCAAAAAACTGGAGTTTCATTTTTCCGTCTTTAGGTATAAAAAACGGCATATTTTTTTCAGCACATTCAAATACAAATGTCTCTCTGTAAAGATTATTCATTCTGCCGTAAAGATATGGCGGACGGATAATATAAGCGTCTGGAAGTTTTGTAAGCAGATATTTTTCAGCATTTATTTTATTTGTGCCGTAATCCTCCCAGTGAATATTGAAACCGCAGTCCTGATTTTCTGTAAATGGTTGTGGATTTGTTTCGGGATATACAGCACTTGAACTTATCATTATATACTGTCCGAAATTTCCGAGAGCATTTAAAAAGTCCTTTATGTCGGCTTCATTGTATGCAGTTACATCAATAATCATGTCAAAATAGATATTCTTTAATCTGTTTCCAAGATTATGCCTGTCACAGTTTATAAGATTGACACCTTCGGACTGTGGTCTTGTATTTCTGTTGAGTACATAAACATCATGTCCCTTTTTCACGAAATACTCCGCAGTATAACGGCTTACAAAAACAGTACCGCCTGTTACAAGTATCTTCATAAGTTTTTTCCTTTCCTGTATGCATATTTTATCAGTCGTGGTCTGTTATATCGCTGTAGTATGACAAACTGCAAATCGTATATACTTGCGAGAACTGACGTTATAATAAATACAGACAGTGAACCAAACCATATACTGAACAATATAGGGATATAGCTTGCAAAAATATTTATAGTATGTACAATTTCCGAATTACAGCAATTTATTATAAGTTGCTGGACTGAATTTTTTTTAATATCAAATTCGTCGGGGTTATAAGTAGGGACTTTTGATTTCCAGTTTTTTACATTTAATTTTTTATAAATATTTTTTTCGGTTTCCGATACTTTAAAATGTCTTCTGTCCACATTTATTTTTTCTTTGAATAAAGGGGTAATGTAACCTATAATAAGTCTTATAACAAAATGATAAGCAAAAGTCATGGAAGTTACTGCTAATGACAATAAGATTTCGGAACTGATAAAGTTATTTACAGTGAACAAAATTATAGTAAGTAATGTAGACATAAAAGATATGATAAGCATTGCTTTTTTAAAGTTGGTATTATTTTTCACAGATTCACTCCCTGAAATAAAAAATCCCCAGACAGTATGAAAACCGTCTGAGGGCGAATTTACTCGCTGTACCACCTCAGTTTATCAGAATAAATATTCCGACCTCATAAGCTTTAACGGGCAGACCCGTCCGCACCTACTTAGTTTCAATGCAGAAACTCCCGAATGTAGTTTCCTGAAAGTCCGCACTTTCTCGCACCAGCCGAAAGCTCTCTGAAACGGATTTATTTTCAGGTTTAATTCGTTCACCGTTTTAAACATAATAACATAAATAGCATGAATTGTCAAGCGTGTTTTTTAGTTAACTGAAAAAAATATTTTCAGACTATTGACATTCTTATAATTTTGAGATATAATGTTAATGTTGAGTGCTGATGTGGCACAGTCGGTAGCGCAACGCCTTGGTAAGGCGTAGGTCGTCGGTTCAAGTCCGATCATCAGCTCCAGCAGACAGGTATTTTCTCAGGGAAATACCTGTTTTTTTATAATATACAGAAATAAATTAGTAAAGAGGAGTGTTAAAAAATGCCAGTAAAAATATTAAAGGAAATAGATGTTTCAGAATATACATGGTGTAATTCCGCTGTAATG
>CAMWVV010000037.1 GCA_947177755.1 uncultured Ruminococcus sp.
CTGGTTTTATGCGGTGTTCCTCTTTCTTACGTGAATGCAGGGTTGTTGCGTCGAGGTGTGCAAATGTATTTGCGGGGGCGGGGGCTGTGAGGTCGTCGGCAGGTACATATACAGCCTGTACCGACGTAATAGAGCCGTTTTTTGTAGATGTTATACGTTCCTGAAGTTCGCCTACTTCGGTGGCAAGTGTAGGCTGATAGCCAACCGCCGACGGCATACGTCCGAGAAGTGCCGAAACCTCCGAACCTGCCTGAACGTATCTGAAAATATTGTCAATAAAAAGAAGTACGTCCTTGTGTTCACGGTCACGGAAATATTCCGCCATAGTAAGCCCTGTCTGTGCCACTCTCATACGTGAGCCAGGGGGTTCGTTCATCTGTCCGAAAACAAGGGCGGTTTTGTTTATAACACCCGATTCCTGCATTTCGTTCCAAAGGTCATTACCCTCTCTTGAACGCTCCCCGACACCTGTAAAAATTGAATATCCACCGTGTTCCGTTGCTATATTTCTTATAAGTTCCTGAATGAGAACGGTTTTTCCCACGCCAGCACCGCCGAAAAGTCCTATTTTACCGCCTTTTGCATACGGTGCGATAAGGTCTATAACTTTTATACCTGTTTCGAGAACCTCAACAACGGGACTCTGTTCCTGAAAAGTCGGAGCTTTGCGGTGAATTTCCCACTGCTCTTCAGCTCCTGTTTCACCCTTTTTGTCGATAGGTTCGCCGAGTACGTTGAACATTCTTCCTAAAGTCTTTTCACCGACAGGAACTTTTATACATGAACCTGTAGAGGTTACTTCCATATTCCTACTCAAACCTTCGCTTGTTGCAAGCATGATACAGCGTACAATGTGATTGCCCATGTGCTGTGCAACTTCCATGACACGTTTTTTTCCGTCAATATCAACGGTGAGTGCGTCCCTAATCATAGGGAGCTTACCCGACGGAAATTCAACATCTATAACAGGTCCTATAACCTGTGTGATTCTGCCTTTATCCATTTGATATTTCTTTACCTCCTTTTCATGTCAAATATCTTGTCACGATAGTATTCATACTGCTTTTTTCTTAATTCAATCTCTTTTTCAAGTTCATGCTGTAAAGCCGTGACTTTTTCAGAATATTCGTCAAGTATATTGGCAATTTCATCCTGTACTTCTAAAGGCGGTACAGGAATTTTAATTTGTTTTATTGATTCAAGACTTGCATGAACCACTTTACTTTTTATTTTTCCCTTACTTTTCTGCATTCCTGCATTTGTAGTTGAAAGAGCATAAGATAAATATTTGGGGTTCTGATTATGTTTCATTACAAGAATATCACCACCGACAAGGCATTTTTCTTTGCCCAGATATGCCGTTGATTTTGCTATATCTTCAACGCTTTCCCCTGTAACCGCAAATAATACATCACCATATTGTATATACTTTTTTGACCTTATATTGTTTTCATCAGTATGTGATATACACTTATTAAAATGTATACCATAAGTCGTATATATTTCACCATATCTTATACAAGGAGTACCGTTTTCAATTAATTCATCTCTTTTAATACCTGAACCACGATAAAACTCCGTTGCAATTTCTCCAAGTTTTTTATACTTCACACCGTTCGGGCAAAGCCTTTCAATCATATAAAAAATATTTTCCATATGCTATTCCTCAAGACTGTTAGCACCACTTACAACTTCGGTTATTTCCTGTGTTATTCTGCCTTTATCCATTTGATATTTTTCTATCTCCTTTTCATGTCAAATATCTTGTCACGATAGTATTCATACTGCTTTTGTCTCAATTCAGTTTCACGTTTTAAAAGTTCTGTCAGTTCCATAAAACTGTCAAGCATATTAACAATTTTCTGCTGAATTTCAATCGGTGGGAAAGGTATTTCAAATTTTGAGTATGAACCAATCCAATGTCTCATATGGGAATACGGCTGAAATTTAATACATTTCATAGCATAGAATACATATCTGAAACATATATTATTCTTTGGCTTCAGCATTTTCATAGCGGAAGATTTTACTTTAAAATCAAAATCAACCCAGTGAAAACTTGTTGTGAAATCGTCAAATATTATTATCGGATTTTCTTTATCAGCCTTGAAAATTCCATCTGTTTCGTCCGTATAACCAAGTATGAATGACTGTCCAGCTGTCAGCACAGGTGTTTCATAGGAATTGTTATAATCTGTACTTTTTACTATATATTTTGTTGGTTGTTCGTAATCAAGACAGTCTTCAAGTTTTTTATACTCCACGCCGTCGGGGCAGAGTCTTTCAATCATATCAAAAATATTTTCCATATGTTATTCCTCAAGACTGTTAGCACCGCTTACAACTTCGGTTATTTCCTGCGTTATAGCAGCCTGTCTTGCCCTGTTGTAGAGAAGCGACAAATCTTTTATCATATCTTTGGCACTGTTTGTGGCAGCGTCCATAGCGGTCATACGTGCCTGCTGTTCACAGCAGAACGCCTCAACCATTGCACCGTATATAAAGCCCTTTGCGTAGTTCGGGATAAGATAAGCCATAACCTCCTCAGGCGACGGAACAAACGACGCTTTAGGCAGTTTTTTCATAGTACCGTCGGCGGACTTTCCGAAATGACGACGGCTGAAAGGCAGAAGCTGAACTGTTTTAGGTTCAAACTGGCTTGAATTTATCATATTTGTGTAAATAATATAAACTTCGTCCAGTTCCCTTTTCTCGAACTTTGCAAGGACAAGTTCGGCAATTTCTCTCGCCCTGTAAAGAGTAGGATTCTGTGTGGTATAGAGAAATTCACCGTCTACATAGGCTTTTTTTGTATTCTTCATTCTGTTCTGAAAGTACATTCTTCCGACCTGTCCCATAACAAAAAGATAACAGTTGTCTATATCAGACGTTTTGGCAAGTTCCTGCTCCGTATACCTGAGAATATTGTGATTGTAGCTTCCGCAAAGCCCTTTGTCCGCCGTTATGACTATATAGCCCTTTTTACGCTTTTCGTCGGGAACATTCTTTCTTCTGTCAAAATAGAACTGACGTGTATGAGGAGTATGCTCCAGAATACTTTCAATGGTTGTCTGCAACTTTGCGAAATACGGCATTGTGGCATCGAGTGACTTCCGTGCTTTTTTGAGTTTTGACGAAGAAATGAGGTACATGGCGTTTGTGATTTTGAGTATCTGCTGTATGCTTGCGATACGTTCACGTATTTCTCTTATATTAGCCAATGTAAAAACCCCCTTTACTCCTCAAAAGCTGTTATGATTCTTTCAATTCTTTCGGCGAGGTCGTCTGTAAGGACTTTCTTTTCTTCAATTTCTTCAATAATATCCTGACCGTAACTTCTGATATAGTTCATAAGTTCCGTGCGGTGTTCTCCTATTTCCTTGAGCGGAATATCGTCAAAAAAGCCGTGCTGTGCCGCATAAAGAAGTATAACCTGCTCATAGTGCGGTAGCGGATTATATAACGGCTGTTTGAGTAATTCGGTAAGCATACGACCGTGATTAAGCAGGTCGGTGGTTGACTGGTCGAGTTCGGAAGAAAACTGTGTGAATATTTCCATTTCCTTGAACTGTGCCAAATCTATACGGAGATTACCCGAAGCTTTTTTCATTGCCTTAGTCTGTGCCGCACCGCCTACACGTGATACCGAAAGACCATAGTTGACGGCAGGTCTTAAACCTGAATTGAACAATTCACTTTCAAGAAAAATCTGACCGTCGGTGATTGATATGACATTTGTCGGGATATATGCGGAAATATCACCTGCGAGCGTTTCAATAATCGGCAGTGCGGTAAGAGAACCGCCGCCGTGTTCGTCGTCAAGACGGCTGGAACGTTCAAGAAGTCTCGAATGAAGATAGAAAACGTCACCAGGGTAAGCCTCACGTCCAGGAGGTCTGTGGAGCAGAAGCGACATTGCACGGTAAGCAACGGCGTGCTTTGACAAATCGTCATAAACTATCAGAACGTCTTTTCCTTTGGACATGAAATATTCCGCCATAGCCGTACCTGAATAGGGGGCTATATACTGGAAAGGTGCAGGTTCGCTTGCCGATGCCGAAACTACTACCGAGTATTCCATAGCACCGTACTTTTTAAGTGTATTTACAACCTGTGCAACCGTTGACGACTTCTGACCTATCGCAACATAGATACATATAACGTCCTGTCCCTTCTGGTTTATAATAGTGTCGACTGCAATTGAAGTCTTGCCTGTCTGTCTGTCGCCTATAATAAGCTCACGCTGTCCACGTCCGATAGGAAACATTGAGTCAATAGCGAGAATGCCCGTCTGTAACGGAACGTTTACAGATTTTCTTTCAATAACACCTGGGGCTTCTCTCTCAATAGGGAAATAGTCGTCTGCACTTATAGCACCGAGACCGTCGATTGGAGAGCCGAGAGCGTCGACAACACGCCCCAGAAGTTCGTCGCTTACGCCTACGCCTGCACGCTTGCCCGTACGGATTACGGAAGAACCTTCTGTCAGTCCGTGTTCCTCACCGAGAAGAACAACACCCGAAGTTTTTTCTTCAAGGCTCTGCACTATCCCTCTTACACCGTTTTCAAATTCAACAAGTTCGCCGTACATAACACCGCTCATGCCCTGAACTCTTGCGATACCGTCACCGATTCTTGTTATAAAACCTGTTTCGGTCGTTCCTGATTTTACAGTAAAATCTTTTACTTCCGTCTTGAGAACTGATATTATATCATTTGCCGAACCATTTTTTATTTCATTGTCGTCCGTTGATTCCACAAATTCCGCAGCCTTGCTTTTGAGGGTTTCTTTCATGAGTTTAAGGCTTGTGCGGTAACTTTTATCATACTCAACATCACCTGCATTAAGGATAAAACCGCCTATTATGTCAGGGTCGTGACGATATTCAATTGAAACGTCCTCTTTTATGAACTTTTCTATAATAAACCTGCGGAGGTCTGCCTGCTGGGATTCGGTAAGGGGTGTAACGTATCTTACAACCGCTTTTATACTGCCCTGCTTTTCAAGAAGAATTTCGCTGTATTCTTCAAAAATTTCCGTCAGACTGTCCACAATTCCGTTTTTCACGGCGTTCATCATAAATTTATCCATACTTTGCGGAAAAATTCTTTTTATGATATTTCTTTTTTCATCATATGTCACAAGTGGATTTGAGAGAGTGTCCGCAACGTCTCCGCATGAAGTGAAAATATTTTCAGTTTCGTCAATATCCTCCTGAGTAATATCAAGGCGGATAAGTTCCTTTAAAAATTCTTTTTCAAGGTCTTTCATCAGCCGTTATCCTCCTCTGACGAAAGAAATTCGTCTACAAGACGGCGGTTTTTTTCGTCGTCAACATTTTCACCGATGATTTTAGAAGCTGCTTCAATAGCGAGGTCGGCAATCTGAGTCTGTGCCTGCTGAAGAACTCTCCTGCGTTCGTTTTCAATAGTCCTGCCTGCGTCGCTGATAATCTGTGAAGCTTCTTCCTGAGATTTTTTCAGAATAGAGGCTTTTTCAGCTTCTGCGTCATCATGTGCCTTCATGATT
The DNA here is from genome assembly GCA_947177755.1 of uncultured Ruminococcus sp. GTDB lineage: Bacteria > Bacillota > Clostridia > Oscillospirales > Ruminococcaceae > Ruminococcus. The sequence goes on from CAMWVV010000037.1 coordinate 5,531, forward strand.
ATTTTCTGAGCTTCTTCCTTTGCACTGCTGAGGTCGTCGGCATACTGTTTTTTAAGTTCCTCTGCTTCTTTGCGTGACTTTTCAGCGGAATCAATATCGTCCTGAATCGAGCGTGTACGTTCGTTCATAAGCTTGTTGATAGGCTTGAAAAGGAATATTTTCAGCAGTATAAACAGTATGATGATATTTACCGCAGACCATATGAAATTCCAGATATTAACGTCAAGCATTGTACCTTTCAATGCGTCCATGTCACTTTTTCCTTTCTTTGATTTATCTGCCGATACCGAAAAATATTACTTAAGTATGAATATAATCAGTATTGCGATAACGAAGCCGTAAATGGCGGTAGCTTCTGCCAGCGCACAGCCAAGAAGAAGAGCCTTGTTTATGTCGCCTTTGGCTTCAGGCTGACGTGCTATAGCGTCTGCCGCCTTAGAAGTTGCGATACCTATACCTATGCCTGCACCCATGCCTGTAAGAACGGCAAGACCTGCACCTATTGCGATTAAACCCATAACAAATTACCTCCGTAAAATTATTTAAGTAAGAATATAATTGCAGACCGCAGAATAAACTGCGGTTTACTGACATGAACATTATTCACTTTCCATAGCTTCAGACATGAAAAGCGATGTGAGAAATACAAAAACATATGCCTGAATACAGCCGTCGAAAATATCAAAATAGAAACTGAAAACAAGCGGAAGTCCGACTGGCAAAATCATTTTGATAAGTTCCATTACGACAAATGCACCGAGAACGTTTCCGAAAAGTCGCATACAAAGCGAAAGCGGTTTAATGACAAGCTCAAGAATATTCATAGGGAGCATTAACGGCATCGGTTCTTTGAAACTTTTCAGCCAGCCCTTAAAGCCTTTTTCCCTCATTCCGCTGAACTGAATCAGCAGGATTGCGAAAAGTGCGAGCGTTGCGGTAACACCCAAGTCTTTCGTAGGGGGTCTAAGTCCGAAAAGTCCGACTATATTTGAAATTCCTATATATATAAGGAAAGTTTCTAGAATCGGAAGATATTTCCTGCCCTTTTCGCCGAGTATTTCAAGAAAGAAATTATTCATCCAGTTTATACCGATTTCAAGCAGACACTGAGCGCCTGTCGGTACGGTTTTGAGTTTTCTGACCAGCAGAACCGAAGCAAGAACCACTACCGCCATTATAACCCATGTTATAACACATGATTCAGGAACGGGTATTCCGCCGAAAACCGGTATTGTAAAGGCAACACGGCATTCAAGTTCCTCCATAAGTTTTTCTGCAATATCCATATATCACACCTTCTTTCTTATAAAATAAAGAAAACGGAGACAGCACATGGCATAAATCCCCGTTGATTTTGTCAAAATAATCACTGCATAGGCAGATGAATTTATCAGTGCGTCAGCTGTGCCTTATCGCCACTAATATAATATAACAAAATTTTCACAAAGTCAAGAGCGAATGAAAAAATTTCACATTTCTTACAAAAAAACTATCAGGAATCTTTTAAGGCTGTACTGTTTTCTGTAATGGCAATTGCTCTGTTTATGCGGTCAATGGCACTTGTATTAAGTTTTGATGTAAGTCTTACACGGTCAAGCTCTGCCTTAAGTGCTTTCAGTTCGGCGTTGATGGCTTTCATGGCGTTTGAATGCTCGGAATTAACCTTGTTTAATGCTTCAACGTGCTTGTCCGCAAGCCTGTGGAGAGTGTCGGTCATCTGCACCTGCTGGTCTTCAAGAAAACACACTCTTTTTATAAGGTCGTTGACATTGGCGGCAAGCATTGTGTTGGCGTTGTTCTGTTTTTCGCCGAAATCCGTAAGCCGTGCGGCAGTCTGAAAAGCTGAAATCTTTTCTTCGCCGTCAAAAGTTTTCATCTTTGCATTTGTAAGCTTCATATCTGACATTTTTTCTTTTTTATCCTCTCTCTCTTAAATTTTTTTACGCCAGTAGTCAAGTGTATCTGAAATGGTCTTTTCAACGGAAATTTCAGCTTTCCAGCCTGTATCCCTTAAAATTTCCGACACATCGGGTTCAATCAGCGGAATGTCAGACGCTCTCAGACGGTCGGGGTCAATGCTGTGGACGATTGGTATTTCCGAAAGTCCGACAGCCGTATTAAGTATATATTCTATGCTCACGGCTTCTCCTCGTCCGACATTGTAGGTTTTTCCCGAAATACCTTTTTCCCCTAAAAGCCTGTATGCACACACAATGTCACGGACATCGGTGAAATCTCTTTTTGCGGAAAGGTTTCCCGTTGATATTTCAGGAGATTTAAGACCTTTTTCAATTTCCGCAATCTGTTTGCAGAAGTCCGATATGACAAACATTTCAGACTGTTCAGGTCCTGAATGATTAAAAGCCCTTACAATTATAATATCACTGTTGTATGCACGGTGATATATTCTGCCAATCATTCCCGTGCAGACTTTTGAAACGGCATAAATGTTTGCAGGGTCGGGCGGTTCGCTTTCCTTTATCGGACAGGCGTTTTCACGTATAAAGCCATATTCCTCGCCTGAACCTATGAGAATAAGTCTTATATTATTTTCGTTTTCACGGACTGCTTCAAGTACGTTTATTGAACCTATTATATTTATTTCGGCGGTAAGCTGTGGTTTTTTCCATGACAAAGCAACCGAACTTTGTGCCGCAAGATGATATATAATATCGGGCTGTACTTCACTCAGAAGATTTGATATGTCGTCTTTCCGCATTATATCAAGTACATGACGGAAACAGTCATCTTTTATATTTTCGGACGGAAGATGTGTTGCGTGGACTTCATAACCGTAATTATTCAGTTCCCTTATAAGATAACCGCCGACAAATCCGCCTGCACCTATAATCAGAGCTTTCATAAATTCACCTCATCGGACAATATTCTGTAAAGTCTTTTTATAATTGTTTCTTCATTGAATTTCGTCATAACTCTTTCCCGTGCGGATTCTCCGAGCTGTTTACGGATATTTTTGTTCCTGCACAGTAATTCAATAGCTTCCGCAAGCTGTCTGTAGTTTTTCGGCTGAACCGTCAGCCCCGTTTTTCCGTGAATACTCACATAGGACACTCCCGACGGCAGACGTGTATTTATTACGGGTTTTCCGTAAATCATGGCTTCTAACTGCACTATTCCGAAAGCCTCGCTTCTTTCAACCGACGGCAATATAAATATATCACAGTCCGCATAAGCCTGTTTAAGCTGTTCTTCGGGCAGAAAACCTAAAAAATGTACCCTGTCCGAAATATTGTATTCACGGACTTTTTCTTTCAGTTCTCTTTCAAGAACACCTGTTCCAACTATAAATAATTCACAGTTATAATTGACTTTGCGGAACGCCTTTATAAGTATGTCAACGCCCTTATAGTAGACAAGCCGACCTGTGAAAAATATTTTGATACAGTCGGGATTTGTTGCTTTTTCCTTCAGGAATGGCACTCTTTCAATATTCAGATATTCTTCGATATTCAGACCATAGGGGAGTATTTTACATTTATAGCGGTATTCGGGCAGAAATTCAGAACCGTTTATATGACCTTCGGTTGCAACAAGAATACAGTCCGCACGGTTAAGCAGGTATTTAAGCAAAGGCTTGTAAAGCATGAGAAGTTTTTTCTGTTTTACTATATCGCTGTGCCATGATACAATAACTTTACCCTTATACCCCGACAGCAGTAAAGCCAAGTCCGCAAGCGGAAAAGGCACATGAATATGCACAATGTCGGCTTTTTTAGACATTTTACGGAAAAGTCTTAAAAACGAAACGGAAAGCGGACAGGAAAAATATGTCCCTAAACTTCCCGCACGGGTAAGTTTAACGCCGTTTATATTTTCGGAGTAAGTTTTTCCACGACCGTCACGACATACAAGAGTGCGTACTTCAATATTTTTATATTTTCCCAGTTCTTCGGAATACTGTTTCACGAGTGTTTCGATACCGCCCGTATGCGGAAAATATGCCTTGTTTACTTCAAGTACACGGATTTTTCTATTCATTGACAAGCTCCTTATAGACTTCATAAAGCTTTTCCGCAGAGCGTTCCCAAGTGAAAGTCTTTGCACGTTCAAGACCCCGACGGCTTAAATCACGTCTTAAAGTGGGATTTTTATAAAGCCTGTAGAGTCCCTTTGCTATGCTTTTTACGGAGTATGCATCACATATAATTGCACAGTCGCCCGTAACTTCGGGCAGTGACGCTTCCCCCGACGTTAAAACAGGTACACCGCAAGCCATAGCCTCAAGCGGAGGCATTCCGAAACCCTCGTACAGTGACGGAAAGACAAACGCCAACGCTCCGCACATCAATGGTGTCATATCTTCGGACGGTACATACTTTGTGAAAATAACCTGTTTTTCAAGATTGAGTTTTTTTACAAGTGTAAAAATATCATCATACAACCAGCCCTTAGCACCTGCAAAAACGAGTTTCGGTGAATTCTCAACGTGCCTTGTAAAAACATTATAAGCCCTTATCAGACGGACTAAATTCTTTCTTGGTTCGATAGTTCCGACGTACAGAAAATATTCACCGTCTATTTCAAGGGATTTTTTAACCCTTGCTATAGTTTCGGGACTTTCGCACGGTCTGAAACGTTCACAGTCCACACCGCACGGCACTACACGGATTTTTTCGGAATATTCGGGAAAATATTTAATTATCTCCCTTTTTGAAAATTCAGAATCCGTCACAATAATGTCAGCACGTTTCATGGATTTTTTCAGACCCGTTTCAAGCATGAATCTTGTGCGACCTCTTACAGTTTCGGGAAAAGCCCTGTACACCATATCATGAACAGTAACCACTTTTTTTCCATGTACAAACGGCGGCACTATATAGTTGAAAAAATGCGTTATATTGGAGTTTTTCCCGAAAAAGAACGAGTACGGCAAAGGCAGGAAAGTTGAAAGTCCCCTGTAAAGATACCCCGAAAAGTCCGAATAATTAAGATTTATGCTGTTTTTTGCAAAACTACGTGCTTTTTCGATACGTTCACTTTTTCCACTTGTAAAGAAACTGTATTCATAGTTATTTTCGGGGAAAAGCCTTGCAATCGTCTGCGTCTGTCCGACTTCGCACCAGCCTATTCCCGTAATTTTATCGGCGATTATCGGAACAGCATCAAAAGTTATATTCAAATCCAATCACCCCCATGCAAACTAAATATTAGGTAGACAAGCCATGTCCCTGACAATACGACAGAAAATATATTTGCGTGTGTTTTTTCACGACATTGTTTATATATCTTTTGGCTTATTTCGTCGTCATACGTAAAAAAACCGCTTTTTTTCAGATAATTGAATTGTTTCGCAAATATTATTGTATCTTTAATATTTTTCAGAAAAAGAATCACAAATGCAGACATAAAAGATACTAAAAACGGTATTTCACTGCCGTCAAAAATCAGCGAATACAGAAGCGTTGCGACAACTATAAATATGGCAAGAAGTACTTTCCATGTATCTTTAAAAAATTTCTTTAATTTCTTCATTTTTCGGATTTTATCAAATCCATGTCGTTTTTAACCATACGTTCAACGAGTTCCGAGAAAGATATTTCACGTTTCCAGCCTAAATTTTTTTCTGCCTTTGCAGGATTTCCCAGAAGTATATCAACTTCGGCAGGACGGAAAAATTTTTTATTGACTTTTACAACGGTCTTGCCGTCAGCCTTGTTTATGCCGATTTCGTCAATGCCCTCGCCCTGCCATTCAATTTCGATTCCTGCATGACGGAAAGCAGTTTCCGCAAATTCACGTACTGTACGTGTTTCATTTGTGGCAATAACATAGTCGTTGGGCTTGTCCTGCTGTAACATGAGCCACATAGCCTTTACATAGTCCTTTGAATGTCCCCAGTCACGCTTTGAGTCGAGGTTACCGAGTTCAACGCATTCTTTAAGTCCCAAACTTATTTCAACGGCAGACTTTGTGATTTTTCTTGTCACAAATTCCACACCTCGTCTTTCGCTTTCGTGATTGAACAGAATGCCCGAACACGCAAAAAGTCCGTAGCTTTCACGATAGTTCTTTGTAATCCAGTGACCGTAAAGTTTAGCCACGCCGTAAGGACTGCGAGGATAGAAAGGCGTTGTTTCGGTCTGTGGGATTTCCTGTACAAGTCCAAACATCTCGGAAGTTGATGCCTGATAGAATCTTGCCGACGGCTTGACAATTCTGATTGCTTCGAGCATATTTGTAACGCCGAGAGCGTCGATTTCTGCGGTACTGAGGGGGGTGTCCCAGCTTGTCGCAACAAAAGACTGTGCAGCGAGATTGTAAACTTCGTCCGCCTGTGAGATTTTCATAGCGGATATTAAAGAAACGGGGTCTGTCATGTCGGCATATATGAGATTTACCTTGTCTTTGAGATGTTCAATGTTGCCATAATCAACGGTAGCTTTTCTTCTCCATATACCGTAAACATTGTAGCCTTTTTCAAGCAGGAGTTCGGCAAGATAAGAACCGTCCTGCCCTGTTATACCTGTGATGAGTGCATTTTTCATAATAAAATTCTCCTTTATATAAGTTCTGTGCGGTTGTCTTTTTTAAGACGTGCAATAATTTTTTTCACGTCCTGAGTGCTGTTTTTGGAACATACAAGAACAGTGTCGTCAGTGTCCACAATAATAATATCCTCAACCCCGACGGCAGCAATAAGACGTTTTCCGCCACATATTGTGGTGCGTTCGCAGTTTTCGGCGATAACGTCGCCTTCAATATAATTGTGGTTGTCGTCAGTATCATTTATTCTCTCGACTGCCAGCCAGTTGCCTACATCGTCCCAGCCAAAACTTGCAGGAATGGTGTATATATCGGAAGCTTTTTCCATTATGCCGAAATCAATTGATTCGGACGGAAATTTATTATATTCTGTTTCAAGAGTTGTTTCAAAACTGTCTGTACCGAAAGACTGCCCGATTTTTTCCGCACCGCTGTAAACTTCAGGCATGAACGTCCTGAAACATTCTTCAATTGCCGAAACCTGCCACACAAACATACCGCTGTTCCAAAGATATTTACCTGACGAGAGATATTTTTTAGCTGTGCGGAGGTCGGGCTTTTCGACAAATCTTTCAACTTTATAGGCATTTCCCGATTCCTCACCGAAATTTATATATCCATAGCCTGTTTCCGCATACGACGGTGTTATGCCTATAGTTACAAGATTATTGTCCTCAGTAGCCTTTACAATGGCATTGCACAGGGTTCTTGTGTAGATATTTTCGTATTTTACAAGGTGGTCGGACGGCAGAACAAGCATTACCGCATTTCCGTACTTCTTCTTTATTACCGCCGCCGCAAAAGCTATACACGGTGCTGTATTTCTCGCATAAGGTTCGGCAAGTATATTTTCCTGCGGAATATCGGGGAGCTGTTCCTTTACAAGATTTCTGTATTCAGAATTGGTCACTATGAAAATATCTTCCGTCTGAACAATCGGACTGATTCGTTTTACCGTTTTTTCAATCATTGTTTCACCGTCGTCGGTGAGTGAAAGAAACTGTTTCGGGTGTGAAGTTCTGCTTTTAGGCCAGAAGCGTTCACCCTTTCCGCCTGCCATTATAACCGCTGTAATTTTCATTTGTCGTTCTCCTCTTTGTTTAAGTTCTGTTGTGCCGAAATACGTCCTTCTTCTGTTTCCGAATTGTTTTTTGCAGGAAAAAGCATTGTTTTTATGGTCATGAGAATTATCTGCAAATCCATGCGGAAAGAGTAGTTTTCTATATACATGAGGTCCATTTTCAGCTTGTCGTATGGTGAAGTATCATAAACGCCCGTTACCTGTGCATAGCCTGTAAGCCCTGCCTTTACTTTAAGGCGAAACTCAAATTCAGGCATCTGCTGTTTATATATTTCGGTAAGTTCGGGGCGTTCAGGGCGTGGTCCTACTACCGACATATCGCCTTTCAGTATATTGAAAAGCTGGGGCAGTTCGTCTATACGAAATTTCCTTAAAATTTTCCCGACGGTTGTTATACGGCTGTCATGTTCGGAAGAGAGTTTTATACCGTTTTTTTCAGCGTTCTGAATCATGCTCCTGAATTTATACACATAAAATTCCCTGCCGTTTATTGTGAGTCGTTTTTGTCTGTAAAATACTGAACCGCCGTCGCACAGCTTTACGGCAAGTGCAGAGACAAGCATTAACGGCATAAGAAATACAAGAGCGACAACGGAAAATACTATATCAAAAATCCGCTTGAAAAACTGCTGTTCAAAGTTAAGCCCGTAATTTCTGCAAAGCAATAAAGGCGTATCAAAAAGACGTATGTCGTCACCGCCTCTTATGATAATATCGGAAATTTTCGGGGCTATATACGCACGGACTGATTTTTCAAAGCAGAATTTAAGGTATCTGTTTCTCAGTTCCTGCGGAACATCGCATATTATAACCCCCTCATATTTCAGTATAAGCTCCTTTACCTTTTCGGGCTGTTCGGAAACGCTTATTGATTCGCATATCATGTATTTGTCAACACGCTGGCTCATTTTCAGAACAAGTGAAGCCGCCTGCCTGCTTCCGTACAATATTATCAGTTTTCTTGCGGGATATATAAGAAAATATAGTTTTCCTGTAAGAACAGTCCAGATTGCTATAACTCCGAAATCCGTGAAAGTGAGGTTAAGAATCGGGACAAACGCCATGAAGTCACGTCCGATAAGGCTTATCATGAAATATGCAACCGTATTTGCACAAACCATAGAAATAAGCTGTGAATAAAGCATATCCGTCTTTTTGAGATAGCCAAGCTTAAATCCGCCATATGTCTTGAAAAAAAGAATAATCAGTATACAGTATATTCCTATAAGAACCCAGTTTCCCCTGCGGTAGAACGGCAGGACAATTGATTCACTGTAGTACTCATACCATACAACAGCAAACAGTCCCGTCAGAATACCAAGAAGAAAAACCGCAGAAACGAATGAAACAATTCTTTTATAACGGTCTTTTTTGTTTGTCATATTTTTATTCCGAACCGAAACAGACGGTATCTCCTTTATTTTTTAATGATGATGCTATAAAGTCATTATAGCAAATGGCAGACGGCGTGTCAATAGAATCTGCCGTATTTTACAATAATCTTTTCCCTTTTATAGCATTATGCACAAAAATGGTAATATAAAAACCTCTCCTGAAAAAGAGAGGAAAATATATTTTATAATTCAGTTGTTTATAAACCAGTTTTTTATATCTGTTTCTGTACCGCCTGTTGACAGATATGAATAGAATGACAGTATAACGGCAGAATCGACAGAATCAATAAAACCGTCGGAATTTATGTCTGAAACTGCTTTCTGTCTCTCATTGAACGTTGAATCACCGCCTGCCGAAAGTTCAGCATAGTAAACAAGAATCTGTGTAGCATCTACTGAATCAATCAGTCCGTCATTATTTACATCTCCCACAATATACTGCTGTGGTTTTATACTGCTGAAATATTCATATATGACTTCTGCTTCTTCCTTTGCAAGTCTTTTCAGATTATCGTCATTATAAAGCCACAAAGTAGCCCTGTAGTTTGTATGGAAAGAATGTTCCATAAGTATACCAGGAGTTCCGACATATCTCGCACCGAAAAGAACGCTGTACCATTCATCGTCCATAAAGCCGTTTCTGTCCCAGTCGCCCGTGCCTTGTCTTCTTGCTATACCGCCTTTCTGATTTGTCTGCATTACTTCTGAAACCTTTTCGGCAAGAAGTCTGCCCAGTTCCGCACTTGTATCATCTATTGTTGTCCATGAAAGCTGCTGATATACAAAAGCAAGAGGCTGGTCCATACTTTCATAAGCACCTGCATTACTGTGCATTGATATAAAGAAGTCATAACCCTTTGAGCTGAACCCCCTGTCATTAAGAGAGGGGTCTTCTTCGAGGGAATCTTTTGTCAGGTCGGCGTGTACTCCCAGTGCCTGAAGTTCTTCACGGAGATAATTGGAAAGTTTCCATGTCATTATACTTTCCCAGTAAGGCGAATACACGGGAGAACGGTTATAATGGTCAAAATGCCCCGGGTCAATCATGATTTTTATTATATTATCATCAAGATTAATTATATTTTCATTTATCGGTATAAGGTCGGGGGATTCAATTGTTGTATCTTTTCTGGTCTGTTGTTCGTCGATTATATTTCTTACCGCTGTTTCCGTACTTACCGCATTTACAGAAGACGGTATAATAATATTGCATATTGTCGCAATTATGGTTGCAGACAGAATTATTCTTTTCAACAATTTCAAGCACCTCAGTTTATTATTTTTGTGGATTATATTACAATAATAACACATAATTGAAATTATGTCAAATAAAATGAAAAAAATAATAAACCTGAATCTGACGTTTTTTCTTATATGTTTTTCAGAATAAAAAATATCAAGCCTTATTTTGTACACTCTCCAAAAAAACTGCATCTTGCAAGCATTGCCAGATTTATTGAAATATTTTCATTATGGACGGTAACGCCCTTGGGTACATTCAGATGTACAGATGCAAAATTCAGGATATATTTTATACCTGACTCCGCCATTATATCGCACACTTCCTGTGCAGATTTTTCAGGTACGGTTATAATACCCGTCTTTATGTTCTCACTCAGGCAGAAACTCCTCATTTCGCTTATATGACGGACAGGTTTTCCGTTTACAACAGTTCCTGCAATATTGTTGTCACAGTCAAAACCGCATACAATATTAAAACCGTAATCTGCGAAACTGTCCGAGCCGAGCATTGCCCTGCCGAAATTTCCCACGCCTGCCACAACAACTCCGTCATGGTTTTCAAAGCCGAGGAAACGACCTATATCGCTTATCAGTTCGGCGGTTACATATCCCGTTCTCGGACGACCGCCACGGCTTACGGAAGCAAGGTCTTTTCTCACCTGAACATCGTTAAGACCAAGAGCTTCGGCAATTGCTGTGGCGGAAATATTCCCCGACTTTCTGCTTTCTGAAAGTGATACCAGATAGTTTAAATATAAAGGAAGACGCTGTAACGTCTGATAAGTTATATTTTTAGCCAATTTACAGTCCTCCCCTTAATCTTTGCATATAACAGGATTCCACGTTTTTATTTCTGCATATATTCGTCCATAGCTGCTGCTGCGGTTTTTCCTGCACCCATAGCAAGTATTACCGTTGCCGCACCTGTAACGGCATCACCGCCTGCATAAACGCCTTCTTTTGAAGTAAGACCGTTTTCGTCCGCAATAATTCCGCCCCACTTCTGAGTGTCCAGACCGTCTGTTGTAGACTTGATAAGCGGATTCGGTGATGTACCTATTGACATAATAACGCTGTCTGTTTCGATTTCAAAGAATGCATCGGGAACAGGTACGGGTTTTGCTCTGCCTGAAGCGTCAGGCTCGGAAAGTTTCATCTGCTGACATACTATACTCTTTACCCAGCCTTTTTCGTCTGATTTGATTTCAACGGGATTTGTAAGGAACTTGAAAATAATTCCCTCTTCCTTAGCGTGTTCAACTTCTTCGGCACGGGCAGGGAGTTCGTTTTCTGTACGTCTGTAGACAATATATACTTCAGCACCCATTCTCTTGGCACAGCGTGCAGCGTCCATTGCAACGTTACCGCCTCCGACTATAACAGCTTTCTTTCCTGTCTGAACAGGCGTGGAGCTGTCAGGTTTGTATGCTTTCATTAGATTAATTCTTGTAAGAAACTCGTTTGCGGAATATACACCATTAAGATTTTCGCCCTTTATATTCATGAATCTCGGAAGTCCCGCACCTGAGCCGATAAATACGCTTTCAAATCCCTCTTCTTTCATAAGTTCGTCTATTGAAACAGTCTTGCCGACAACTGTATTTGTTTCGATTTTTACGCCTAAAGCCTTAAGTCCGTCGATTTCTTTCTGAACGATAGTTTTAGGAAGTCTGAACTCAGGAATACCATAGGAGAGAACACCGCCAGCAACATGTAAAGCCTCATATACAGTAACATCATAGCCCTTTCTGGCAAGGTCGCCTGCACAGGCAAGACCCGAAGGTCCTGAACCTATAACGGCAGCCTTATGACCGTTTGAAACAGGCTTTTCAACAGTAGTTTCGTGCTGGGCGTTGTGTCGGTCTGCAACAAATCTTTCAAGACGTCCGATTGCAACGGGTTCGCCCTTTATTCCTCTTACACATTTCGCTTCACACTGTGTTTCCTGCGGACATACTCTTCCGCAGACGGCAGGAAGTGAGCTTGATTCTGTGATTATTCTGTATGCCTCTTCAAAATTTCCCTCTGCAACCTGCTGAATAAATGATGGTATATCTATCTGTACGGGACAGCCCTTTACACACGGTTTATTTTTGCAGTTGAGACATCTTTTTGCTTCGTCTATAGCCTGTTCTTCTGTGTAGCCAAGTGCTACTTCTTCAAAGTTTTTATTTCTTACGTGCGGATTCTGCACGGGCATTTCGTTTTTCTTTAATGACATATTAGGCATTTTATTTTACCTCCTGACTGAAAAGATTACAAGTGTCTTCATGTGCCTTGCGTTCAAACGGTTTATACATCGCACCACGAGCCATAGCCTCATCAAAGTCTATAAGATGACCGTCAAATTCAGGACCGTCAACGCACGCAAATTTAGTTTCTCCGCCGACTGTGAGACGACAACCGCCACACATTCCCGTACCGTCAATCATGATAGGATTCATTGATGCAACTGTGGGTATTTCATACTGTTTTGTAAGCTGGCAGACAAATTTCATCATAATCAACGGACCAATTGTTATAACACGGTCGTACTTTTCACCGCTCTCGATAAGTTTTTTAAGAGCGTCGGTAACAAGACCCTTTTCACCTGCTGAGCCGTCGTCGGACATAAGCACGTATCTGTCACTTGCATTTCTGAACTCATCTTCAAGAATTACCAAATCTTTATTTCTGAAACCTACTACCGAATGTACTTCAACGCCGAGTTCGTGAAGTTTCTTTGCAACATGATAAGCTATGTCACAGCCTACGCCTCCCCCTACTACAGCAACTTTTTTCAGTCAGTCTGTTTCGGGGGCACGTCCGAGAGG
>CAMWVV010000038.1 GCA_947177755.1 uncultured Ruminococcus sp.
ATTTACATATAGGTGAAATATGGTAATCATATATTTATTATAAAGGAGTTTAAATTTATGACAATTAAATTACCAGATTCAGAACTGTCATCAATTCCAAAGAAAATGCCTGTTTTCGAGGATAACGAGGAACTCAGCTATATGAGAACTTTCGGCAGACCTGATACGATTATACTTGACAGTTATGGCAAGTATTCTGTTGACGGACTTATGAGAAATTTTCCACGAAGCCGATATGTAGAAGATGAAATTGAGAGAATGTCTTATATCAAGGAATACCGCATAATTAACCACCTTTGCATTGTACCTGACATCTACAGAAAACCGATGGTTTATACTGTTATGAGAAATAAGTGTAGATATATCTTTTATAGATTTTTTGGGATTAGAGAGTATAATTTTCTCGAATTACTAATACAGATTATTGAAAAAGCAGACAGGTATTGTGAGGAGATGACAGCGGTTGTTATGGACTGCAAAGTGGAAGATGCCGAAAGGGATTATGTACCGAATATAAAATGGGGTATAATTGTAGATTCGGTGAAAAAAACGGTAACGCTTCTTGACAGAGAAAGTGCAGCAGTACAGTTTCACAAGCGTTTCAGACTGATTAAACATACATTTCTTAAATAAGACTGTTTAGCCTGTCGAGCCTTTCGGGGTTCGACAGGCTTTTTATATTTGCAGAGAGATGTGTCATATTTAAATCATTAAGAATATTTTTTTGCCCCACAAACTTATGCTGCTTTGCCTTATTCCGATTGAAATATAAGTGGCAATTCAAGCTGAAATCAAGATGAAAAAGGCAATATATGTAGGTGTTACTTTGCTGTTTGAAGATAAAACTAAAAAAAGTGATTCAATATAGAAAATTTTGAATTATCAGGTGTCACATGACGATTGAAAGATATGATTATTTAAGTGATTGTAAATCAATCGAAAACTGATTTTTGTCTTATGTATTCCGTACAGTGTGCTGTTTATGGGGTATCTGGCGGAAAAAGAAGTAAAAAATTAGGTGATTACAAAAACGATGGGAGGTGACGGAATGTCACAGAATTTTTTCAATCAGATTGCAGAAACGGAGAGCCTTATTCTGTCCGAGACTGACGAGGAACGTAAGCAGTACGGCTACAGACTGACCGCTTTAAGAGAGATGAAAACGGCAGTAATGTCATGTGCATGGTGCGACACGGAGAAAACCAGACAAATGGTGCGTTATATAAATATGAGGGCAGTTGATGCAGCGAAGTATCAGGGTATCTCTCCGAATACTGTTCGAGGTGCAAGAAGTAAGGCTTCAAAGCGATTATATGATATTTTCGGGGACGATGTTTTTGAGGGTATTATTTCAGGCAGTAAGCGTATTTGCGACCGTACAATTGTACTCGCAAGAGTTTTGACAAAGGGGTATGACAGGGTTGAGAATTTTATTCCTGATACAGTAATCCGCAGTATTGAGAATAAAGGCTGTTGCAGTGAAAATCAGTACGAGTTTTCTGAAATCAAAGAAGAACTTGAGTTTTTCAAGTCGTATAATCAAATTACTATGAAAGAAAATTTTTGCAGACTTGATGCAGATAAGCTGACATATATTTTCAGTGTACTTAAACAAAATCTGATTTCAGATAATGCTGTTAATATGGATAAGCTGAGACTTCTTGGTAAAATCATAGGGCGTTAGGAGAATAGTTCATAAAAGTATAGTTTTATGAACTGTCTTGAAAGACCTGAAAAGCCGTATATAAAAGTTAAGATGATAGATTATGAACGTCCAAAAAGTAACAGGGACAATTACAGACTATTTGGAGGTCATATGAAATGGAAAACAGGGTTTACGGATATGCGAGAGTATCAAGTAAAGAGCAGAACGCAGACAGGCAGGTACAGGCATTGATTGAGTATGGGGTAGACGAGCATAACATCATAGTTGACAAGAAGTCAGGCAGGGATATGAAACGTGATGGGTATGCTTCACTGAAAAATTTTATGCTGAGAAGCGGTGATACTCTTGTAGTCAAGGAGCTTGACCGTCTCAGCAGAAGTAAGGCGGACATCAGAAAAGAACTGGAGTATTTCAAGGAACATCATATACGTGTGAAGATACTTGATATTCCTACTACGCTTGCAGAATTTTCAGCAGAGCAGGAGTGGGTTATGGATATGATTAATACAATTCTTATTGAGGTACTCGGCAGTATGGCAGAGGCAGAACGTCTAAAAATCAGGCAGAGACAGCGAGAGGGTATTGATTCGGCGAAACAGCGAGGAGTTAAGTTCGGCAGACCAAATGCAGAAAAGCCAGCTAATTGGGACAGCGTTATGGAAAAGGTTAACAGGGGTATCATTCGTCCTGTTGATGCGATGAGAGAAATGGGACTTAAAAAAGGTACATATTACAATCTTATCAAAAGACATTCTGAGGAGGAAAAATTATGAATGCTTGTGTTGAAAATACAGTACAAATCACAAAGAATATATCGATTCCGGTCACATATAATGTGAACATGGGAGTTGGTAGAATGAAGAATAATCAGATAAAGGAGACAGCTATTGAAGCAAGTAATCAGGCTGAGTTCAAGACTCTTATAAAAATCGGCGTGTATAAAAGTCTGTATTCTGAAGGGGTTATAAGTTACTCACAGCTTATGGCACTTATGGAGAAACAGAAACGGGGTAGTATGAAATGTCATTAAAAGTTGCCGCATATTGCAGAGTTTCAACGGATAAGGATTCGCAGGTCAATTCTCTTGAAAGTCAGCGAAGATATTTTACAGATTACATCAATCGGAACGAAGAATGGACATTGGTAGAAGTATATTATGACGAGGGCGTAAGCGGTACGTCAACACTTCACCGTGATGGTTTCAACAGAATGATTGATGACGCATATGCAGGTAAAATCAATCTTATCATTACAAAGGAAGTAAGTAGATTTTCAAGAAATGTGGTCGATACTCTTGAATATACAAGAAAGCTGAAAGAAAAAGGCGTAGGGGTAGTATTCATTAATGACAACATTAATACTCTTGAACGAGACGGAGAAATGAGACTTTCAATTATGTCAACTATTGCACAGGAGGAAAGCCGTAAGACTTCTGAGCGTGTAATATGGGGACAGAAACAACGTATGAAACAAGGGGTAGTTTTCGGAAGAAGTATGCTGGGATATGATGTAAAAAACGGTGAATTGCATATAAATGAAGAGGGTGCTGAAATTGTCAGACTGATTTTTCATAAGTATGTAAATGAGAGCAAGGGAACTCATATAATTGCTAGAGAACTAATGGAAGCAGGCATAAAGCCTATGCGTGTAAAGGAATGGAGCAATACAGTTATTCTGAGAATTTTACGTAATGAAAAATATGTTGGTGACCTTTGCCAGCAGAAAACTTTTACTCCTAATTATCTTACACATAAAAAGAAGTACAACAGAGGAGAGAAAGAAAAAATATACATAAAAAATCACCATGAACCAATCATTGACCGGATTACGTGGGAGAAAGCACAGGAAATACTTGCAACACGCACGCTTACAGATGAACAGAAGTCAAGACATAGTTGTCGTTATTGGTGCAGTGGTAAAATAGTATGCGGAGAGTGCTGTGAAAGATTTGTAAGCCGTACAAAAAAATGTAAAGACGGTTCTGTTTATAAAGCGTGGAGATGTGCGAATAATGCAAAGCATGGTGCAGGAAAAGTAAATAAATTCGGTGAGGTTATAGGCTGTGACAATAATTCTGTCAATGAAGTGGTATTACTTGAGGGTACAGCGTATGTACTGAGCATTATGAAAATCAATCAGAAAGAGCTGATTTCAGAAATGATTTCAGAGATACATACTGTGTGTAGTGTTCCTGAAAAAATAGATATAAAAAAGTTTCAGAAAGATATTGACAATATTGAAGACAAGAAACGCAAGCTTCTTGATAAATATCTGGAAGATAGAGTCAGTGCTGAGGATTATAAAAAACAGAATCAGTATTATGATAATCAGATTTCTGAAATCAGAATGAAAATAGAACGTCACCAGAAAATGCAGTCGGAGCTTGATTGTCAGAAAAGAAAAATGAAGCAGTGCATTGAATATGTAAAGCAGTATCTTGATTTTGAAAAAGCTGACGAGCATATCTGTGGTGAAGTTCTGGAAAAAATTACAGTTTACAGTAAAAAAGTACTGGAGATAAAACTGAAATATGTTCCTGCCGTCAGACTTCGTTACAGTACGTCAGGCAGAGGGAAAAACTATAAAGTAAATTTTGAATATCTAATTTGAATATGAGAAAAGCCTGCTCCACGGTCAATGCGGAACAGGCTGTTTTTTGGGAAAAATAAAGGTGCAAAATAGTTACTGATACACCTATATCTGTCAGAATGCCCTTTACCTCAGAATACGGCATGACATACCGCTGATTCAGGTATCTTAAAGATGCTGCAAGTTCTCCGTCAGGACCCCCTAGCTGAGTGATTATAAACTGTGCGAGCTTGGGATTCGGATTTTTTATATTTACAGGATATTGAAGTTTTTTCTCATACTGCCACATAATTTACCCCCTTTCCCACGGCCACGGTTCGTCAATCCATGACCAGTGCTGAGTATCGTTTGTCTGCAACGGAGTTATAGGACCGAAACGGCTGTTGTATTCTGCTTCGGCATCTTTCAGAAGAGAGTTGTACTTATTGAAAAGAGCCAACGCACGACGACAGTCGGGGTGTGTATCAAGATAGAGATTAAGCTCTTTTATAGCAAAACTGTATTTCTGTATTTTATTGAAAAGTATCTGACGTTCATTCATTTTCACCCGCTCCTCTCATGAAAGGAAAATTAAGGTCGGGAAAAAGCGTACCTGTCGGGAAAGCCACGTCGTCGGCGTATACTTCACCCCACTCCTGAAACGGCACATATGCCATAGCAAGAGGGGCGTTCTGAGGAAAACGTGACATATTATTACTGCTGTTATTTGCGGTGGTGTTGTTCTGAGGCGGACGGACAGGTCGTGTAAAAGTCTGTGGTGAATTAAGGGAGTTTTCACGTTCACGGAGAATAAGACCGTCCATATCGTCGAACAGATTCAGATTCATTGTAAGTCCTCCTTTGGATTATTTACGGAGAACACCGTGCAGATGTCCTCCGCACACTTTATTATATTCAGATTAAGTAAAACAGGTTCAAAAAAGGGCAGGTAATCAACCCGCCCGAAATTTTTATAAAACAAACAGTAAAATCAGGTAAATGCCGAGAATCCCAGATGGCTTACAACGGTCATTATTACTCCTGCGAGCAGTACACCGCAGAGTACAGCAATAACGCTCTTTTTGAAGTCGAGTTTGAGGAAACTTGCGGCGAGAGTGCCTGTCCACGCACCAGTGCCGGGGAGAGGTATTCCCACAAAGAGAAGCAATGCGAGAAACATACCTTTTCCTGCTTTTTCCTGAAGCTTTTCACCGCCTCTGCTTCCTTTTTCAAGACACCATGTGAAGAATTTCCCGATAACTTTTTTGTCCTTGCCCCACTCAAGAATCTTACGGGCGAAGAGGAATATAAACGGCACGGGTATCATATTTCCAATCATACAGAGCGGAAGTGCCTTGTACCACGGTATTCCGAAACCGATACCGAACGGAACACCGCCTCTGAGTTCGACAATGGGAACCATTGAAATAAGAAAAGTAAGAATGTATTTTTTCATAATAAAAAATCTCTCTTTCATTTATAATATAGATATTATCGCACATTATTGCAGTTTAGTCAAGTGCTGAAACAGAAAAAGGTAAAAATCCCATGAAAACGGTAATTTTCACGGGATTTTTTGGTGAATAGTGCAAATTATACAAGGCTCACTGACTCTTTATTGAGGATAGCCATAAACTCCTCACCTGTAATTGTTTCCTTTTCGAGCAGGAAGTGTGACAGTTCATGGAGTTTTGCGGAGTTTTCGGAAAGAATTTCAATGGCTTTCTGGTGAGCCGATTTTATGA
The DNA here is from genome assembly GCA_947177755.1 of uncultured Ruminococcus sp. GTDB lineage: Bacteria > Bacillota > Clostridia > Oscillospirales > Ruminococcaceae > Ruminococcus. Next base: position 5,980 of record CAMWVV010000038.1, read on the forward strand.
TATTGTTGACTTCCTCGTCAATCTGTGAAGCTGTTTCGGGTGAACACGCAAGCGAGGTGTCACCGCCGAGGTACTGATTATTTACGGTTTCGAGGGCTACCATATCGAATTTTGAACTCATTCCATAGCAGGTAACCATTGAGCGTGCGAGTTTTGTAGCCTTTTCTATGTCGTTGGACGCACCGCTTGTGCAGGTATTGAAAATAAGTTCTTCCGCTGAACGTCCGCCCGTAAGGGTTGCGATTCTTGCAAAAGCCTCTTCTTTGGAAAGCAGGAACTTTTCACCTTCGTCAACCTGCATTGTGTAGCCCAAAGCTCCCGACGTTCTTGGAATAATGGTGATTTTATGTACGGGGGCGGAGTCTTTCTGCATTGCGGCAACAAGTGCGTGACCGATTTCATGGTATGCAATTATTTCCTTTTCTTTCTGCGATATAACGGCGTTTTTACGTTCATACCCAGCAATTACCACTTCCACACTCTCCTCAAGGTCTGACTGTGAAACTTTATTCCGTCCGCTCCTCACGGCACGCAGTGCGGCTTCATTTACGATGTTTGCAAGTTCAGCACCAGACGCTCCTGCCGTTGCTCTTGCTATGGCGTTATAATCAATGTTGCTGTCGGTCTTGACCTTTACCGCATGAACTTTCAGAATAGCTTCCCTGCCCTGTAAGTCGGGGAGTTCTGCCGGAATACGTCTGTCAAAACGTCCTGGGCGGAGAAGTGCGGGGTCGAGGGATTCTGGGCGGTTGGTTGCGGCGAGTATAACAACACCCTTTTTGCCGTCAAAACCGTCCATTTCGGTTAAAAGCTGGTTAAGGGTCTGTTCACGTTCGTCGTTTCCGCTGATGTTGCCGTCACGCTTTTTGCCGATGGTGTCTATTTCGTCTATGAAAACTATGCATGGTGCTTTTTCGTTTGCCTGCTTGAAAAGGTCACGCACTTTTGCTGCTCCCATTCCCACAAACATTTCGACAAATTCCGAGCCTGAAATTGAAAAGAAAGGCACATTTGCTTCACCTGCAACCGCCTGTGCAAGAAGTGTCTTACCTGTTCCGGGAGGTCCTACGAGTAATGCACCTTTAGGGAGATTTGCACCGATTTCGGCGTATTTCTGCGGATTGTGCAGAAAGTCCACTATCTCAACAAGTGCTTCCTTTGCCTCGTCCTGACCTGCAACATCTGAAAAAGTCTTGCCTGTCTGTGCCTTTACATAGATTTTTGCATTGCTCTTTCCGAACGACATCGCATTACCGCCCATGCGTTTGCTCATGCCTTTCATAAGCACATTCCAGAGTACCACCATAAATACAATGGGAAGAACCCACGAAAAAATAAATTCCGTAAAGGGATTGATTTCCTCGATACTGCCTGTAAAATCAATGTTGCTGTTTTCATAAAGACGTGAAACAAGGTCGGGGTCGTCAAGCTTTACTGTAGAATAAACCTGACTTGAACCGCTTTCGGTTTCCACTTCGAATTTTATGGTTGTACTTTCAATATCGACTTTTTTTACCTTTCCTTCGTCAATCTTACTGAGGAAAAAACTGTAGTTTGTTTCTTTAATCTGTGATTCTTTCACCATAGGGATAACCATTGCATTGAAAATCAGCAGGATTACCGCACATATAGTACCGAAAATCAGAAGCTGTTTCGTACCGTTTTTATTTTCTTTCACTGTAACTGTTCATCTCCTTGAATATCTTTGTGAGTAGATTATAACACACAATCTGAAAAAAAACAACACACAAATTGTGACAGAAGTGAAAAATAAGTGAAAAGTTTAAAGAATATGAATATTTTGGAAAATTATTCCAATTATTAATGACGAGGTGAGGAAAATGAAAAAAAATATAATTCTTTTCGGCGGTCTTGTTCTTGCGGTCATAATTTCAAATATCGGCTCGTTTGTCAGTGACGGAAAGGCTCTTGACGAACTCAGGGGGAGCGTTCTGCGTTTACATATTCTTGCTGAATCCGACAGCGAATATGACCAGAATTTAAAGATAAAAGTGCGTGACAGACTTCTTGAAAGCGATATTTTCGACGGTGCGGAATCACTTGAAGAGGCTGAAAAGCTGGCGGAGGAAAAACTTCCCGAAATTATTGACATCGCAGAAGAGACGCTGAGAAAAAACGGCTGTTTTGTTCCCGTCACGGCAGAAATTACCGACATGGATTTTGACGAGAGAGTTTACGGGAATATTACCATGCCGTCGGGAAATTACAGGGCTTTACGCATAAAAATAGGCAGTGCGGAGGGTCATAACTGGTGGTGCGTGATGTACCCTCCGCTGTGTATTCCGTCCGCCTGTGAGATTGAGGAGAACGAAGATGCGGAAGAAGTGTTTTTCAGTGAAAAGGAAATTGATATAATGAATAATCCGAAAAAATATAAAGTGAGGTTTGCTATATGGGACAAACTTAAAAGCGTATTCGGCTGATAATCTGTGGAAAATGACAAAATTTTCTTTTTCTGTTGACAAAATACAGACTTTATGATATAATACAGTTATCATCCTTTTTTAATAATAAAAAAATGTTGGGAAAGTGAGTGCAGGCTTATGTCTGTACTCATTTTCTTTTATAACAGAAAATAAACTGCTGTATGATGATTTTTGTGCAGAATGACAATTTTTTTTATTTCTATTGACAAAATGAAAACAATGATGTATAATATTCAGGTAAACAAAGCAGAACTTGCGTTCTCACCGTCCGGTTTTACTAAAACGGTTAATAATTTCATCTTTCCTAAACGGATTTATTTCGTTTGTTCAGGCGATGTGATTAGTGGGTGCGGAACGTTTCTGCACTCATTTTTTGTTTTTATCAATTATAGTTGGAGGTGCTTGACTATTAGCAAACAGGAACTGCAAATTAATGAAGAGATTCGGGACAGAGAAGTTCTCGTAATCGATGCCGACGGAAAAAAACTCGGCGTAATGTCGGCAAAAGAGGCTCAGCAGATAGCATTTGACCGTGAGCTTGACCTCGTTAAAATCGCTCCGCAGGCAACACCGCCCGTGTGTCGTATCATGGACTACGGAAAGTACTGCTTTGAACAGACGAAGCGTGAAAAGGAAGCAAGAAAAAATCAGAAAGTCGTTTCAATCAAGGAAATCAGAATGTTTTCCACTATTGATACCCATGACTTTGAAACAAAGGTCAATCAGGCTGTGAAATTTTTGCAGGGCGGAGATAAACTCAAGGTTTCAGTAAGATTCCGCAAGAGAGCAATCGCTCACCCGCAGCTCGGTGAAGAACTGCTGGAGCGTTTCAGAGAGGCAGTTTCGGGAGTCGGCACAGTTGACAAGCCAGCTAAAATGGAGGGACGCAGCATTGTTATGTTTGTTTCTCCGAAAGCATCAAAGTAAGAACTGACCTGTTCTGAATTAAGGAGGATTATAAAATGGCAAAAGTTAAGGTTAAAACTCATTCGGGTGCAAAAAAGCGTTTTAAGATTACAGGAAGCGGCAAAGTTAAGTATCAGCACACTAACAAGAGACACAGACTCACTCAGAAAGATACAAAGCGTAAGAGAATTGCCCGCAATGCAGGTGTTGCAGATTCCACAAACGCTCCTACAATCAAGAAGCTCGTTCCTTATCTTTGATTTTTAAGGAACGCAGACTGTTTCCCGTAATTTTATTTTTGGAGGTATAAGACTATGGCACGTGTCAAGGGTGCAATGATGACTCGCAAGAGAAGAAATAAAACTTTAAAGCTTGCTAAAGGTTACTTCGGTGCAAAGAGCAAGCACTTCAAGATGGCTAAACAGGCTGTCATGAAGTCAGGCAATTATGCTTACATCGGCAGAAAACAGAAAAAAAGACAGTTCAGACAGCTCTGGATTACAAGAATTTCCGCAGCTGCAAAGCTTAACGGCATGAACTATTCTACTTTTATGAACGGCTGTAAGAAGGCAGGCATTACTCTTAACAGAAAAATGCTTTCCGAAATTGCTATCAATGATGCAGCAGGTTTCACGGCTATTGCCGAAAAGGCAAAGGCTGCTCTTTAATTTATTGTCTGAAACACGCTTCTTAATTAAATTAGGGGCGTGTTTTTAAATAATATGAGGTATAGGAGGACTTCGGACTTTTGGAAAATATAATCACATCTAAGGATAATCCTGTTATCAAGCTGTATCAGAAACTTTCTTCTTCAAAAAAAGAAAGGATTCAGTACGGCTTGTTTGTGTTGGAGGGACAGCGTATAGTTGAAGATGCAATAAAGGAAGAAGGCAGTATAACACACATTATTCTTACTGAAAAGGCTTCTGAAAAATACGGCGGACAGATGATTCAGGCTGATTTGAGAGATACAAGGACTATTGTCATTTCAAATGAACTTGGAAACAGAATCTCTTCAACCGATAATACGCAGGGCGTTTTTGCGGTGTGCCGTATACCCGAAAAACGCAGTCCCGTTTTTAATGACGACGGAAAATATATAGTTCTCTACGGACTTCAGGACCCCGGAAATGTCGGAATGATTATACGTACCGCCGACGCTCTCGGAATAAATGGTATTATTCTTTCAGGGTCGTGCGACCTCTACAGTCCGAAAGTTATCCGCTCCACAATGGGTTCTGTCTTCAGAACGGATATATTTATTGAAAATGATACTGACAGACTTTTTTCAATGCTGAATAAAAACAATGTCTTTACGTCTGCTTCGGTAATAGACAAAGATGCGGAAAAAATTACGGAATGCGGTTTCAGCGGACGGCAGGCGGTTTTTATCGGAAACGAGGGAAACGGACTTCCCGAAAATATTTCTGAACGCTGTGACAGGCGTGTTACGATTCCCATGAACAGTAATATAAATTCACTGAATGCCGCTATGGCAGCAGGTATTCTTATGTGGGAACTAAAAAAATAACGGATAAAACGGGGGACTGTTTGTGGACAATACTAAATATTGGTTATGGCTTGTAATGGTTTTCGGTTCGGAAAGCAGAACGATGTGGAAAGTGATAAGGGCTTGCGAGAATGTTTCCGACGTTTACGGCAGACTTTCGTCAGGGAATTTCAATATGAATCTTTCGGCGAAATGTATGAAGAATATAGAAAGGTGTTCTCTCGCACAGGCAGGAAGTCTTATTGAATACTGCGGAAAACTCGGAATAAACGTAATCTGTTACGATTCGCCCGAATATCCCAAAAGACTAAGGCATATAATTGACCCGCCGGCAGTTCTTTATTACAAGGGTAATATTGCGTGTGTTTCAGGTGACAGGACTATTGCCTGTGTGGGAACAAGAAAACCAAGTCAGTATACATTTCATGTTACATCGGAAATATGCAGGGAACTCGCCGAGTACGGATTTACCGTAATAAGCGGTTTTGCGGTGGGTGTTGATATAACTTCACATCTTGCGGCGGTAAGCGTAAACCGTCCGACTGCCTGTGTGCTTGGCTCCGGAATCGATGTGAATTATCCTGTAGAAAATTTCAAATTCAGGGACAGCGTTATAAAAAGCGGAGGAGTATTCATTTCGGAATATCCCCCTGGAACACCTGCTTATCCGTCGAATTTTCCAAGAAGAAACAGAATACTTTCCGCTCTCGGCAGAGCAACAGTCGTCTTTGAGGCTTCGGAAAGAAGCGGTTCTATCAATACCGCAACAATTTCCGTGGAACAGGGAAAGGAGCTTTTCTGTATTCCGCCGTCGGATATAACCGACAGGCGATATTCTGGAAATATCCGTCTGCTGAGAAGTCTTGCACTTCCTCTCTACAGTTGTGACGAAATACTTGACTTTTTCAATGCAGAACGAAAACAGACCGTCGTTTTTTCAGAAGCCGAAAAACCGAATTTTAAGCCTGTGCAGAAAACAAAGAAAATAACAGGGACAGTCTCGGAGGAAAGTAAGCCTCAGGAAAAAATTACGGAAGATGACGATAAAAAGTATGATTCGCTTAGTCGTGTTCAGCGTGAAATTGTTGAACTGCTGACGGACTGTAGTCTTCATATTGACGTTATCGCACACAAGCTTGATATGAGTGTTATGGAACTTATGCCGGAACTTACGGAAATGGAATTGAATGATATGATAAAGGCACTTCCGGGAAAAATGTTTAAAATATGCTGACTTTTCAGAAGAAGGGGTAGAGGACAGATGTCAGATTTAGTTATAGTCGAATCGCCTGCAAAGGCAAAAACAATAAAGAAGTATCTTGGTTCGGAATATGAAGTCATTGCTTCAATGGGACATATCCGTGACCTGCCGAAATCAAAGATGGGAGTGGATACGAAAAACGACTTTGCTCCGCAGTACGTTGATATGAAGGGCAAGGAAGATGTTATAAAAGAACTCAGAAAGTATGCAAAAAAGTGTGACAAGATTTATCTTGCAACCGACCCCGACCGTGAGGGAGAAGCTATTTCGTGGCATATCGCACAGATGCTTAAGTTGGATATAAACGATAATAACCGTGTTGCTTTCAATGAAATCACAAAGTCGGGCGTACAGAACGGTATGAACAGTCCGCACAAAATAGATACCGACCTTGTGAACGCACAGCAGGCAAGGCGTATACTTGACCGTCTTGTAGGTTACGAACTCAGTCCGTTTCTCTGGAAAAAAGTCAAGAAGGGACTTTCTGCCGGACGTGTTCAGTCGGTAGCGGTAAGTATTATAGTTGACAGGGAAAACGCTATAAGAAAGTTTGTTCCTAAAGAATACTGGTCAATTGATGCAAAATTCACCGCACCATCGTCAAAGAAAGTTTTTGAAGCTTCACTTGTATCGGTGGACGGAAAGAAAATAAACATTCCCGACCAGTCGGGAAAAGCCGACAGCAAGAAGATTGAAATTTCGTGCAGGGCAGATGCGGACAATATTCTGAAAAAACTTGAAAACGCAGTATATAAAGTAACTTCGGTAAAAAAGCGTGTTACCAAAAAACAGCCGTCACCGCCGTTTATAACTTCAACAATGCAGCAGGAAGCGTCAAGAAAACTGAACTTCAGTTCAAAACGCACAATGAAAGCCGCACAGGAACTCTATGAGGGTGTTGACATTGAGGGAATAGGTGCAGTAGGTCTTATAACTTATATGAGAACAGACAGTCTGAGAATTTCGGCTGAGGCAAAAAATTCCGCTTTGCAATATATTGAAACGGTTTACGGAAAAAATTATGTTTCGCCACGTGATTTCAAGTCGGGAAAGAACGCTCAGGACGCACACGAGGCAATACGCCCGTCAACTCCCGAACTTACGCCAGAAAGGGTGAAAAACAGTCTGACAAGCGACCAGTACAGGCTTTATAAACTCATATGGGAAAGGTTTATTGCAAGTCAGATGGCAACAGCTCTGCTTGATACAACTTCCGTTGAAATTGAGGCAAACGGCTGTATGTTCAGGTCTTCGGGATATTCTGTCAAGTTTGACGGCTTTATGATTCTCTATGTGGATTCAGAATCTTCCGAGGAAAACAAAAAGGAACTTCCTGTCATCAACAAGGACGATATACTTGAACTTAATTCAATTGACGGAAATCAGCATTTCACCCAGCCTCCTCCGAGGTATACGGAAGCCTCTTTAATCAAGGCTCTTGAGGAAAACGGCATAGGCAGACCGAGTACGTATGCACCGACAATTACAACCATTACAGCAAGGCAGTATGTCGAGCGTGACGGAAAATCCCTTAAACCCACAGGTCTGGGAGAAGTTATCACGACGCTTATGAAAGAACATTTCAGTAAAATTGTTGATTCACAGTTTACCGCAGAAATGGAAAACAGTCTTGATGATATTGAAAAGGGTACGAAAGACTGGGTGGAAACTCTTCACGACTTTTATGACGAGTTTTCCGACACACTCCGCAAAGCTGAGGAGGCTATGGACGGAAAGCGTGTTAAAGTTCCCGACGAGGAAACAGATATAGTATGCGAACTCTGTGGAAGAAATATGGTTATCAAATTCAGCCGTTACGGAAAATTTCTTGCCTGCCCCGGTTTTCCCGAGTGTAAGAATACAAAGCAGATTGTTACTGAAACTGAGGGAAATTGTCCGAGATGTAACGGTAAAATGCTTTTGAAGAAGTCCAAGAAGGGAAGAAGTTTTTACGGCTGTGAAAAATATCCCGACTGCAATTTTATGACATGGAATACACCATCAAAGGAAATCTGTCCCGAATGCAGTAAGACACTTTTTATAAAAGGCGGAAAATACGGAAAACTTATATGTGAAAATGAAAACTGCGGATATGAAAGAGAGCTGAAGAAATGAGTGAAACGGTAAACGTAATAGGGGCAGGTCTGGCAGGGTGTGAGGCTTCATGGATACTTGCTCAGAACGGTATAAAAGTACGTCTGCATGAGATGAAACCCGAAAAATTTTCTCCTGCTCACAAGTACGGCGGTTTTGCGGAACTGGTCTGCTCAAATTCGCTGAAAGCCTCACGTCTTGAATCTGCCGCAGGACTTCTTAAATATGAAATGGAAATGCTCGGCTCACTGACTGTGCCGTGTGCAAAGGAAAACGCAGTCGATGCGGGCGGAGCTTTGGCAGTGGACAGGGAAAAATTTTCCGACAGCGTTACGGAAAAAATAATGAATCACCCTTTTATAGAGGTAATCGGCGGAGAAGTTACGGAAATTCTCGACGGAATCACAATAATTGCAACAGGTCCGCTTACTTCGGGAGCAATGGCTGAAAATATAAGCAATATATGCGGTGAGGGACTTAGTTTCTACGATGCCGCCGCACCGATAGTTACCGCTGAAAGTCTTGACATGAACAAAGTCTTTTTTGCCTCACGTTATGACAGAGGTGATGCGGATTATATAAACTGTCCGATGAACAAAGAAGAATATCTTGCTTTTTATGAAGCTCTTATTTCTGCGGAAAAAGTACAGTTAAAGGACTTTGAAACTCACCCTTTCAGTGTTTATGAGGGCTGTATGCCTATTGAAGTACTTGCCTCAAGAGGTGTTGACACCATGCGTTTCGGACCTATGAAACCTGTCGGCATTACTGATGTAAGAACAGGCAGACGACCGTATGCGGTTGTACAGTTAAGGCGTGAAAACCGTGAAGGTACACTTTTTAATCTGGTAGGTTTTCAGACTAATCTGAAATTCGGTGAACAGAAAAGGGTGTTTTCCATGATAACGGGTCTTGAAAATGCCGATTTCGTGCGTTACGGTGTTATGCACAGGAATACTTTTATAAACAGTCCTGAAATTCTTGATTCTGATTTTTCAATGAGAACCAACCACGACATTTATTTTGCGGGGCAGATAACAGGCGTTGAGGGATATATGGAGTCTGCAATGAGCGGACTTTTAGCAGGTATTTCAGCTGTGAGGAGAATAAAGGGTCTTGAACCGCTGAAACTGCCGACAGATACAATGACGGGTGCGTTGTCCGCATATATAAGCGACCCTTACAATAACGGTAAATTTCAGCCTATGGGTGCAAATATGGGAATACTTCCTGATATTAGTGTGAGAATAAAGGACAAAAAACAGAAATACGGCGTTTATGCAGACCGTGCCATAGAATCGCTTAAACGTGAGTTGGAAAGGATTGACTATGAAAATAATAGTTGACGCATTCGGCGGAGATAATGCACCGCTGGAAGTTCTGAAAGGCTGTGAAAGAGCAGTCAGTGAACTCGGTGTTAATATAATACTTACAGGACATGAAAAGAAAATTAAAAGATGTGCGGAAAAAAACGTAATAAGTCTTGACGGTATGGAAATTGTACACACAAGCGAAGTTTTTGATATACATGAAGAACCAAAGGAAATTATAAAGTCTGGAAAAAATACCTCTATGGCTCTCGGTCTTAAACTCCTTGCTGACGGTAAGGGTAACGCTTTTGTTTCGGCAGGAAGTACGGGGGCTCTGGTCATGGGTGCGACATTCATTGTCAAGCGTATAAAGGGTATAAAGCGGATTGCACCTTCACCCGTCCTGCCTGCCGACAAGGGAAGTTTTATTCTCACTGATGCGGGTGCAAATACAGAATGCCGTCCCGAAATGCTTGTGCAGTTTGCAATTATGGGCAGTGCTTACATGGAGAAAGTCATGGGTGTAAGAAAGCCGAAAGTTGCACTCCTGAACATAGGTGCAGAGGAAACAAAGGGGCGTGAACTTGAAATAGAAGCCTATAAACTTCTTGAAAAATCGGGTCTGAATTTTGTCGGAAACATTGAGGCGAGGGATATGCCAAAAGGTGAATGCCAAGTTGTCGTTACGGACGGCTTTACAGGAAATATTGCACTTAAACTATATGAGGGAATGGGTTCTTTCTTTGCAAAAAAAATTAAGTGGATTTTTTCGGGAACGGGAAAAATCGGTGCGGTATTTTCAATCGGAAAAATAAAGAAATTCCGTAAACAGATGGACTATAAGGAAGTGGGAGGCTCTGCACTTCTCGGTGTGAAAAAGCCAGTAATAAAGGCTCACGGCAGTTCAGACGGCACAGCGTTTTTCAATGCCATAAGACAGGCACAGAAATGCGTTAAAACGGACGTTTCGGGAGTAATTGAAAAATATGCCGTAAAAATGGCAGAAACTTCAAAGGAGTTGTAAAAATGGAGAAAACTTCAAAATTGGAAGAAATTATAGGTTACAGATTCAAAGATAAAAATCTTATTTATCAGGCTTTGTCGCACTCTTCATATGCCAATGAAAAGAAAAATCCGTCTGGAAGCAATGAACGTCTTGAATTTCTCGGGGACAGTGTACTTTCAATAGTTGTTTCCGACTATTTATATAAGAATCTTAACGTTGCTGAGGGCGAACTTACAAAAATGCGTGCATCGCTTGTATGTGAGAAGTCACTTCATGTCTTTGCAAAGCAGATAAATTTAGGTGAGTTTCTTTTTCTCGGAAAAGGTGAGGAAAACACGGGCGGACGTGAAAGACCCTCCATTCTTGCCGACGCTTTTGAAGCAGTAATTGCGGCGATTTACCTCGACGGAGGAATTGAACCCGCTACAAAGCATATCCTGCGTTTTATGCCGAAGGACGTTCAGCACCCTCAGAAACCTGCTTTCAGTGATTTCAAAACGGTATTGCAGGAAATTGTGCAGAAGAATCCCGAAGAAAAAGTTGAATATGCACTTATAGGCGAGGAAGGTCCTGACCATAACAAGCGTTTTGTCGTTGAGGTACGTCTTAATTCTCAGGTTATCGGCAGCGGAAAGGGCAGGAGCAAAAAGGAAGCGGAACAGCTTGCCGCTAAAGAGGCACTGGAACTTATGGGTTATGAAGCACAGTAATATTTCAATTTTTATTGCTCATGTCGGCTGTCCGAATATGTGTAGTTTCTGTAATCAGCACACAATCAGCGGAGCGGAAAAAGTACCGTCTGCGGAAGAAGTAAGGCAGATATGTGAAAAGGCATTTAATGAGATAAGATGTCCCGAAAATACCGAAATAGCGTTTTTTGGCGGTAGTTTCACGGCTATTCCACGTGACTATATGATTCGGTTACTGGAAACGGCTTATGAATTTGTAGGCAACGGAAAATTTAAGGGTATAAGGATTTCAACACGTCCAGACTGTATAGACAATGAAGTACTTGAACTGCTGAAAAAGTATGGTGTTACGTCGATTGAACTCGGAGCGCAGTCCATGAATGACGATGTTTTAAAAGCAAACGACAGAGGTCATACATCGGCAGACGTTTTTAATGCCTGCCGTCTTATACGTGAGTACGGTTTTGAACTCGGTTTACAGATGATGGTGGGACTTTATAAAAGTACCGAAGAAAATGAGTTTGAAACGATTGATGATATTGTTGAAATATGTCCCGACACGGTGAGGATTTATCCTGTTGTGATACTTAAAGGCACTAAACTGGCGGAACTTCTTGAATCGGGAGAATACAAGCCGTTTGAACCTGAAACGGTTTTTGATATATGTTCGATAGCCCTTATGCGTTTTGAATATGAGGGTATAAAAGTAATCAAGTGTGGACTTCATGCAAGCGAATTTGTCGAGCGTGACATGGTCGGCGGATTTTATCACCCTGCATTCCGTGAAGTATGTGAAAGCCTTATTTACAGGTGGAGGACAGAAGAATTTATTGCATATCATGAACCTGAAAATAATATGTACAGAATTGCTGTTAATCCGTCGTGTATAAGCAAGGCAGTCGGACAGAAAAAGTCAAATATTGAATATTTCAGAAGCACGGGCATGGGCATTGAAGTGAAATTTATCGGTGACAGCAGTATTCCTGTTTACGAAGTAGGGGAGGTGAAATAGTTTGTACCTTAAATCACTGGAAATACAGGGATTCAAGTCTTTTCCTGACAAAATCAGCCTTAATTTCGACAAGGGACTTACGGCGGTAGTAGGTCCGAACGGCAGCGGAAAAAGTAATATAGGCGATTCGGTTCGCTGGGTTCTCGGG
>CAMWVV010000039.1 GCA_947177755.1 uncultured Ruminococcus sp.
TTGAATCATACCTCTTTTCAGCCCCCTTGTGAACGGTGATTACGTTCATAACTGAAAGGAGGTTTTTTATTTTTGCCTGTTAGAAATCCCAAATCAAAAAAATATGCTTTCTGCTGTTATTACGTCACTTTCGGTGATGTTACAGAATCGGCAGTAAAGGCAGGTTTCAGCAAGGAGGAGGCTCTTACAGAGGGTATAAAAATGCTTGAATCGGAGGAATGTAGGAAAATCATTTCACGTCTGAAAAATACTTTCTCGGAAAGCGGTAACGTTTCGGCAGGTCTTAAACGTCTTGCTTTCGGAAACTGTTCCGATGCGGTCTATCTTGTGTTTGCCGACGAGTTACCGCCTCCGAATGTAATTGAACGTCTCGACCTTTTCAACGTTTCAGAAATCAAGCGTGTAAAGGGCGGCGGCGTTGAAGTTAAGCTGTTCGACAGGCTGAAGGCTCTCGAAAAACTCTTTGAATTGGAAAATTCTTTCTCCGACAGGGATAAGGCTGTTGATTTAATCAATGCTCTTTCTGCTTCGGCTGAGGACGGTGAATCTGTTGATGATTAAAAAACTTTCATCAAAACAGAAGCTTACTATGAACTGGTGGAAAAATCCGAAGTATGCCGATTATGATGCTGTTATTTGTGACGGTGCTGTAAGAAGCGGTAAAACGCTTTCAATGTCACTGGGCTTTATATTCTGGGCATCGTCAGTCTTTGACGGCGGTGCGTTTGCCATATGCGGAAAAACTGTAACTTCACTCCGCAGGAATGTTATAACTCCGCTTATTCCCGTATTAAAGGAATACGGCTTCACCTGTATCGAAAAAGTAAGCAGAAACTACATCGACATCACTTTTATCGGCAGAACAAACCGTTTTTATCTTTTCGGAGGAAAGGACGAAAGCTCCGCTTCACTGATTCAGGGTATTACTCTTTCAGGCGTTTTTCTTGATGAGGTAGCTTTAATGCCAAGGTCGTTCGTGGAGCAGGCTTTGGCGAGATGTTCCGTAAACAGTTCTAAAATGTGGTTCAACTGCAATCCCGATAATCCAAGCCACTGGTTTTATAATGAGTGGATAAAAAAAGCTGACGAAAAACACGCTCTTTACATTCATTTTACTATGGACGACAACCCGTCTCTTTCTCAGAAACTCAAAAACCGTTACAGGCGACTTTATTCGGGTGCTTTCTATGAGCGTTTCGTACTCGGAAAGTGGACAGCTTCAGAGGGTATTGTATATCCGATGTTCAGTATGGAAAATCATGTTTACAGCGGTGATGTGGAGTGCGAGCGTTTCGTTATATCATGTGATTACGGCACGGTTAATCCGTCGTCTTTCGGTCTGTGGGGACTAAGCAACAATATATGGTACAGAATCAGAGAGTACTATTATTCCTCAAGAAAAGAGGGCGTTTCCCGAACAGACGAAGAACATTATTCCGCTCTTGAAAAGCTTGCCGACAATTATAATATCAGCAGGGTTATCGTTGACCCGTCTGCTGCAAGTTTTATTGAGTGTATCCGCAGACACGGTAAATTCAGAGTGGTAAAAGCCAACAACGATGTAATTACTGGTATACGTCATGTGAGTACCGCACTTAAACAGAATAAAATCCGTTTCAATGAGAACTGCAAGGATATTATAAGGGAGTTTTCGCTTTACCGCTGGAATAAGAAATCAGGCACGGACGCACCTGTCAAGGAAAATGACCACGCTATGGACGATATGCGTTATTTTGTTATGGATATGATTAGTTCTCAGGATGACGACAATTTTTTTGCTCTGTCTGTATCAAGATAAACAAATAATAATAATCACCGTTCAGAAATATTTTTAAAGGAGGAAAAATGAAACTCTTTAAAAAAAAATCACTTCCTAAATCTGTTCCCGAACTGATTACAGCACAAAGAAGCTCACAGTGCAGAATGAATCTTCCATCTGCAATAGAACCGTTTGAAAAGGAGCTTTATGACCGTCTGCGTAATGCCGTGCCTATTATTGACGCTGCACTTATGAAAATTATACGTCTTACAGGCGGATTCAAGGTTATATGTTCAGATGAGAAATTCCAGTCACAGCTTGACGACTTTCTTGAAAATGTTCCTGTAGGTCTTACGGGAAAATCAATCAACGATTTTACAGACAATTTTCTTGACAGTATGCTTACTTACGGCAGTGCAGTCGGGGAAATATCAATTGATTCTTCGGGTGAACGCATTGCAGGTCTGTGGAACGGCGACGTTTCGGCGGTGCGTGTAACTTCAGGCGAAAATCCTTTTATAAGACAGTACGCTGTGAAAAACAATGACAGTACAATTAAAGCCATTGCCCACCCCGAACGTATTCTTTATGCTTCTCTTACGGGCGGTCGTCCGCTTCTGCGTGGTATTCCGTCTTTGAGCAGTATACTTATGCGTATATATGAATGTATAGGACAGAATTTTGACCGTGCTGGTAATGTACGCTATGCTGTTACATATAAACCGCCGTCTGATTCGGGTGATTTCGCTTATTCACGTGAAAGGGCAGTGCAGATTGCAAACGAATGGGCAGACGGTATGAACTCCGCAAAATACGGACAGGTCAAGGACTTTGTGGCGGTCGGTGACGTTGATATAAAAGTTATCGGTGCGGAAAATCAGCTTTTTGATACAAATGTGCCTGTACGTCAGCTTCTGGAGCAGATTATCGCAAAGCTTTCAATACCGCCGTTTCTGCTTGGTCTTAACTGGAATACTACGGAAAGAATGTCGTCCCAGCAGGCAGATATTCTGACTTCCGAACTTGAATATTACCGCCGTCTGCTTACTCCTGTCATATGTGAAATAGGAAATTCCTTTATCTGTTCCATAGGTGCAGACGCTGTATGCATTGTCGAATGGAACAACATCAATTTACAGGACGAATCCGCACTTGCCGAAGCAAGACTTAAAAACGCTCAGGCAAGAGAAATTGAAATGCGTCTTGAAAATCTCAATTAAAATTATTATGGAGGTATATTTATATGTACAATGATATTAAACTTGAAAAGGGTCTTTATAATCTCAGTGAAAAGTCTTTCACTTCCGCCCTCGAAGAACTTGACCCATCTTCTGCTTACTGCGGTACTCCCATGGAAAAGCTTGACGCTTTTGAAAGACAGTTAAAGCGTTTCAATATCAGAATTGCGGGCTCGGATTGTGACCGTGTGGAAAAGTTCTTTTCATCAACCGAAACAGCTGTACTTTTTCCCGAATTCGTTACACGCTGTATTAAAAAGGGTTTTGACGAAACTGTCCTTTCTTCAATCTGTGCGGCTCAGACAGTCAGCGGAAGTTCTCAGTACCTCGGCTGTGTGATTGATGATTCAGCCGAATATAAAACATCTGCTGAAGCAACAGTCCTCCCGACGACTACAGTAAAGGAAAGTACAACTGCTACTGTCCTTTCAAAGTACGGCAGACTTATCAACGCATCTTACGAGGCAGTCCGCCAGCAGAGACTTGATGTATTCGGTGTTATGCTCAGAAGTATCGGCGTGAAACTTGCTGTTTCAGTCGTCAAGAAAGCCATGTCTGTTCTTGAAACTGGAGCGGAGACTATTACCGTTTCTTCCCTGACATACGACTCTCTCGCAGAACTTTACGGCAGTTTTGACTGCTTTAATATGAATACTGTCATTGCATCTCCCGAAGCCGCTTCAAAGATTGTTGCAATGGAACAGCTTTCCGATACTTCCGCAGATGCGGACGGAAAAATGATTCTTCCGTTCGGCTCGGAACTCGTAAAGACTTCTGCTGTAACAGGAAATACAATTATTGGCATAGACCGTAATTTTGCACTTGAATTTATTACAAGCTCAAATCTTGTAATGGAAACAGACAAGCTTATTGACAGACAGCTTGACCAGATTACAGTTTCAATTACCTGCGGTTTCAGAAAGATTACTGCCGACGCTGTAAAGGTTCTCAAAATCGTTGAAGAAGAATAAAAAAATTATAAAGGGGGCGTATGTAAAAATACGCTCCCTGAATTTTAATGAAAGGAAATTTTTTATGAATCAGCAAATACTTGATAAAATAAATAAATTCACACGCAGACCTCTCAAGGAAGAAGAAGTATATACTTTTTCCGTCATTCTCTGTGATAACGACATAGACCGTGACTATGAATGTTTTTCGGACAAAGCTCTTGAAACACTTGCCGAAAAATTTGTAGGCAAGACGGGGATATTTGACCACAACCCAACTACTTCAAATCAGAATGCACGCATTTTTGATACTGAAATAGTTAACGACAGCGAACGTATAACAAAGTATGGCAAGCCATATAAATATCTTAAAGCAGACGCATATATGGTTCGTACAGGTGAAAACAGTACTCTTATTGCCGAAATTGATGGAGGTATAAAGAAAGAAGTAAGTATTTCATGCAGTTCGGCACGCAAGTTATGCTCAATATGCGGCTGCAATAAATCTGTGGGAAGATGTTCCCACGTCGGCGGAAGAAAATATAATGAACAGGTCTGCCATACTGTTTTAAGCGATATAACAGACGCTTATGAATGGAGTTTTGTTGCTGTGCCTGCACAGGTAAACGCAGGTGTTACAAAGCGTTTCGGAGGTGACAGTATCAATTCCGTTTCAGACTATGATATAAAAATGTTCAGTGACGAATTAAAGCGAGATATACGCAGACTTGCTTTTTTTACAGGCGGAAAATCTGCTGTTGATTCTGCCATGATATCAGCGGAATTTATGAATACGAGCCAGCTTATAGATATGAAGAAATCATTTGAAAAACGTATTTCAAAGAACGGTGCTGAAGTTCAGATTATGCCCGAAAAGGAAAACAGTTTTTCCGCTGACGAATTTTCCATGAAATAGGAGATAATTATGAATATTGAATCTGTAAAAACTCTTTTTACTCTTTTTTCGGGCGAGGACGTTTCCGAAACTTATACCCCGATTATAACGCTTGCTGTTTCCGAAGTTGAAAAAATGTTGCTTCCCGAATCCGATTCCACAGATGTACGTCTTGATTTTCTCTGTGCCGCCATAGCAAACCACCATTTGCAACAGATTAATTCCGCCCGTGAGCGTGCCGAATTTACTGTTGCGGGAAAAATGCTTAAAGAATCACAGAATACCGCTCTTTCATATTCAGAAAAACTTCTGCGTGATTACATGAATATGTGTGAGGATTTAATAAAGCCGAAAACATTCATGTTTATGAGTTTTTCGGAAAAAACGGGGGAATAATTCATGATTGACGGCATTATAAGTGAAATTATTGAAAAGCTTTCTCAGAACGGTGTAACTTCCGTCTACAGTGCTTTTGACGCTGTTTCAGTCGAAAAGAAAAACAGAAGTTTCTTTACTGTAGTGAATTTATCTTCTTTTGAACTGCAAACCCCGATTTTTTCGGAATTTACAGCTTTTGCGCCTTACAGGGCGGATATTGATATAAACATTACCGCTCCCGAAAATTACCAAATGGAAAAATTATATAACTATTTTTCGGACAACATTCAGCCTGCCGTTATGAAATTTTCGGGTATGAACTGTTCATTAAGAAAAGTTTCAATAAAACATGATTCCAATATAAACCGCTTTGTACTTACCGCACGGCTTTCCGTAAGCGGTATTAATAAGTTTGAAAGGGGCAGTGAATGAGTATAATTAATATACATGAATCAGTACCCGTAAATATAGGTGATGTTGTTCTTTACTGTGAGAAATTCAGGGCTTCGGGAATAAAGAATTATTCCGAACAGAATACCGTATCAGGCGATGTGACTATTACCAATTCGGGTAAAAAAGCCATTCGCCTTACATTCAGCGGACGCATATATAATGAAAATAATCCAATTGGTTTTCTTGTTGATATAAATAATCTTATGAAAAATGATTATACATTCAGTATAGAATATAAAAATGTGATTTTCGGAGAGTGCCGTGTGCAGTCATTTGTTACAGATGACAATAATGATGACTTTATTTCAGCAACAGTTACAGTCATATCAACGGAAGCCGATATGAAGAATGAGGAATCAGAATGAATACTTATGTTGTTTTAAAAAAGACGGACGGCTCTGAAAGAGCTTTTGAAAAACTTCTTTCATTTACTTTTAAAAAAGATGTATATCAGCCTTACACTTCATTCGGTGCAAAAATTTCAACTGATTTTTACGAACTTGAAAACATCAGTGAAGTTATGTTTTTCATAGACGGAAAACTTATTCATCACGGACTTGCTGATAATATTACTGTTACAACATCAGGAGGAAGTGATATTATTTCTGTTTCGTCAAGAAGTTTCACGTCCATGCTTATTCAGAATCAGATAGAAACGGGGCTGAAAACAGATATATCCGTAAACACTCTTATGGACAGCTTTTACACACTGCCGTATGTCACGCATGAGGACAACTCTGAAATAAGTTATATTTATGTTAAGAACAATTCTAATATGTGGGACGGCATAGTGAATTTATCATATAAAATCTGCGGAACTTATCCGTATATAAGAGGAACAAACTGTGTAAGAGTAACACCTGTTGAGAATCCGTCTGAATTTTTATATCCTGACAGTCAGATTCTTTCAAAGGGCGTTGCCATAGCAGGACGGAAACTTATAAGTCACTTTCATATGTCGAATATAAAAGAGGAGTTCGGGGAATTTGAACTTGAGGACAGTGAAGTTGTTGCACAGAATATTGTCCGTCACCGTTTTTTTGAACTTGACAGGCAGTTTCTCTATAATCCACAACAGGCTCTTGAATACCGTTCAAAATTTGCGTCACGTGCCAAGGAAAGACCTTTCTGCACATATAATGGTTACAATGGTGAAGATTTGTACGATTTGGTGACTTTCGGATTCGCCTACAATGAGCGTATAGGTGCGGTTAACATAACGGGAAGCAGTGACGGAATTATTACGGAAATAAGCACATACAGGGACAAGTTTCTTACAGAACACGTATGACATATAATATAAAAGGCATATAAGCCTGAATAATATGTTTTTTCATAAGGAGAATATATGGAAAACCTTATTGAAATGAACACTTTAAAAGAGTGTGAAACAGGACAGGTTGAAGAAATGTCAGTCAGCGGAAAAATGCGTAACCGTCTCAGCGATTTGGGACTTATTGAGGGAACGTGTGTTGAATGTCTGCATAAAACGTCATGTGAAGGACTTTCAGCTTATCTTATAAGGGGAGCAGTCATTGCACTCAGGGCAGAAGATACATCATATATAAAAGTCAGACGGATTGAAAGAAAAATCGGTACATGAAATAGTGGTGTTCATAAAGAAGTTTAAGCCATAGCACTTATGATTTTCAGTCAAAAGTGCTATGGCGTTTCTATTGACAATGTAACGGCTTTGATGTATAATTATTACTAAGATAAATCGAAACTTAAACGCAATATGATAACATTTAAGGAGTATATATGAGCTATTTTGTTTATAAAAATAAACATATCTTTTATGAGGAAATTGGTAGCGGAACACCTTTGCTTTTTCTTCACGGGAATACAGCGTCTTCAAATATGTATACAGAAGTTTCAAAAAAATATAGTCAAAACTTCAAGGTAATACTTATCGACTTCCTGGGTCACGGCAAATCGGACAGATTAAGTGAATTTCCCTCAGATTTATGGTTTTATGAGGCACAGCAGGTTATTGCTTTTCTAAAAGAAAAACAATATACAGGCGTTAGCATAATAGGCAGTAGCGGTGGAGCTATTGTTGCTATTAACGTTGCTTTGGAAGCACCAGAGCTTGTAAGCAAAGTTATTGCCGATAGTTTTGAGGGTGAAAATGCAAATAAAGATTTTACCATAAATCTTCTGAAAGACCGTGAAGAAGCTAAAGCGGATATTAATGCAAGAGCGTTCTATGCATATATGCATGGTTCTGATTGGGAAAAGGTCGTGGACAACGATACTGATGCTATTATAAGGCATGAAAATGAAACAGGTTGTTTTTTTCACAGACCATTGAACTTGTTGAAAGCCGACATTCTTCTAACAGGCAGCAAAGAAGATAAGTTCATGTATAGCTTGTCTGATAATTACTTTGAAAATGTTTACGGAGAAATACTTAAAAAAATCGGACATGGCAAAATGTATCTGTTTGATACAGGTGACCATCCTGCTATGATTACAAACTTTAAAAAGTTTTATAACATAAGTTTGGATTTTCTAAAAGGAAAAATGATAAAGATATGAAATTAAGAAAAACAAAGAAAGCAAAAATAACTCTGCTGATTATAATAATTATCTTGCTTTGTCCTTTTCATTTCTCTTACTCTAAAACAGATGATACATTTCAATACTCGTCAATTCTTTTTTCATACGAACGATTGCTGTTAGGCACTAAAGAACCACATCCTGTTAATGAAAACATTGCCGTTGTAAATTACAGTATTGAAACAAAAGTGAAAATTTTATTTTTAACAGTATATGACCATTCTATAAATTATGAAGCTTGGATTCCTGCCAATTAGTCAGCTAAATTCTGATTTATGCGAGTAATTAAATAAGCCACGAAACAGTTATCAATAATTGCTTCGTGGCTTAAATTTCTTTATGATTATCGAACTAAAGTGTACTGTTTTTTTTATATCTTTACTTTTTCTGTTGTATGTGATATAATAAAATTAAACATATGAAAGGAATACAGAAAATGATACTTTGTATTGATACAGCTCCATGCAAGGCATGACGGATTGCATGGAGTAATTAAAAAAGCCGTCGTACCTTGCATTTTTGATTATAAATTAATAAATTCAAGGAGCAAGGTATTATGAAAAATATTTTTTATGATTTGAAGTCATTTTTTATTTTATGGATTACACAGTCATTTTCCGCACTCGGCAGTGCAATGACTAATTTCGCACTTGTGATATGGATATATCAGCAAAGCGGTTCGGCACTTACAACAGCTATGCTTTCAGTGTGTTCATATGCACCTTATGTGATTATGAGTATTTTTGCAGGAGCAGTAAGCGATAAATGGAACAAGAAGATTATCATGCTTGTCTGTGACAGCTTTGCGGCAGTATGTACTGTTACAGTAATGATACTGCTGAAAAATAACTGTTTGCAGATATGGCATCTTTACGTTGTAAACGCTCTTAACGGTCTTATGAATACTATTCAGCAGCCTGCATCCGACGTGGCGTTAACACTTCTTATACCTGAAAAGTATTATCAGAAAACAAGCGGAATGCGTTCCTTTTCAAATTCTCTTGTAACTGTTTTAACACCTGCGTTTTCGTCTGCACTGCTGGCTTTTGCAGGAATTGAGGCAGTAATTATTTTTGACCTTACAACATTTACAACGGCATTTGTTGTTCTGTTGTTTTTTATTGAAATTCCCGAAATAAAAAAAGAGAGTAAAGAAGTGGAAAGTTTTTCAAAGTCTGTCAGAAACGGAATTTTATGGCTTAAGAAAAACAAAGGTATTCTTTGGCTTATGCTTTTTCTTTCGGCGATAAATTTTATTGCATCAGTCTATGAATCTGCACTTCCTGCAATGATTCTTTCAAAGTCAGATAAAACAGCTCTCGGGGCTGTAAACAGCTGTGTGGGAATTGCCACGCTTATTGGCAGTATTATTGCTACATTTATGTCTGAACCGAAAAACAGAGTAAAAGTAATATGCAGTTGTCTGTTTTTTTCAATGAGTACGGAAAATTTCATGCTTGCATTCGGTGAAAATTCTACTGTATGGTGTGTGGGTGCATTACTGGGGTGGATATTTATTCCGCTTATGAATGCAAATATGGACGTTATTTTCCGTACACACATTCCGACAGATATGCAGGGCAGAATATATTCAGTAAGAAATACACTTCAGTTTTTTACTATACCTTTAGGCTATTTTCTGGGCGGTTTACTGCTTGATAATGTTTTTGAACCTTTGGTTTCAGGTGCGTCGGACAACTTTTTTATCAGAACTTTTTTCGGTACGCAAAAAGGTGACGGAGCGTCCTTGCTTTTCTTTGTAATAGGAATTGCGGGGGTAGCGGTATGTTTTGTTTTCAGTCGTAACAGACATATCCGTAAAATGAAATGATATTTTTAAAGGGTCGGTTAATTCCGACCCTTTTTTATTCAGTACAGATACTATACAAATCCGCATATTCATAATATAACAGGTTTTATGTCGTGCTTGACAATTACGGCGATATGGGATATAATATATTAAATTATTTTTTCCGGAGGTGAAAGATAAAATGGACAATGCCCCCGACGGCAGTATTCCGAATAATTATGACATACGCTCCGTTAATGAAAAGCAGGAGTAAATTTTTTTATTTCTGTCTTTCTGAAAAAATTATTTGATTACGGAGGTTTTTATTATGTCATGGCAGATAATTCTGCAAATTGTATTTATAGTTGTGTGTGCAGTACTTTCACTTGCTGAATCGGCGTTGATTTCGTTCAGTGATTCAAGACTTGAAAAGCTTGCTGAATCAGGTGGAAAAAAAGCACGTCGTCTGAAAAAGATAGCGGATAATCCAAACACTTTTTTATTGTCGTCTCAGACAGCTGTCAAACTTTCTGAGTTTATTTCGGCAGGACTGGCGGCGGTAAGTTTTTCGGGCAGACTTGCAAATGTCTTTAAAAACAGTATTCCGGAGAATACGGCAGAAATAATTTCAGTAATAATTATTCTTCTGATAATGACGTTTCTGATGATGACATTTGTGGAATTTATCCCGAAACGTCTGGCGGCAAAGAATCCCGAAAAACTTGCACTGAAATTTTCGGGAATACTTCTGGCGGTATCAGTTGTGTTCATGCCGTTTGTCAGAATTATGAACGCTGTTTCATGCGGTATACTTAAACTTGTCGGAGTGAATCCCGAAAGTGTCGAAGAAATAGTAACAGAGGAAGAAATTCTTATGATGTCGGACGCAGGTGCAGAAACGGGTGCTATCGACGAGGACGAAAACCGCATTATAAAAAATGTTTTTGCTTTCGACGACATGACGGCAGGTCAGATATGCACTCACCGTACAGAAGTTTCGGTATTATGGGAAGATGATGATACGGAAGTGTGGGAGGAAATTATTCACCGCACAAGGCATTCTGTTTTTCCCGTATGCAATAAAAATATTGACAATGTAACAGGTATTCTGAACGCAAAGGACTATTTCCGTACTGACAAGAAAAACCGTGAAGAGATTATGAAAAATGCTGTCCGTGAACCTTATTTCGTCCACGAAAATATGAAAGCAGACCGTCTCTTTGCACACATGAAAAAGAATAACAATGACCATTTTGCAGTAGTTGTTGACGAATACGGCGGAATGAGCGGTATTATAACAGTTACAGACCTTGTTGAAAAGCTCGTGGGGGAATTTGCCGACGATGACGAAGAACCGTTTGAAAAAATCATGAAGACAGGTATTTCCACATGGACGGTATATGGTTCTGTTACAATCGGTGAAGTATTTGACGCACTTGAAATTGATTTGCCTGTTGACAGAAATGAAACTTTCGGCGGTTACGTGATTGCAGAACTGGGTGATATTCCAAAGAATAGCGAAAAGATTTCTGTTGATTCGGACGGACTTCACATTGAAATCCTTAAAATAAAGCACCACCGTGTTGAACTTTGCAGGGTGACAAAGTCTGAAAAAGCAGAAAATATAAAAGGAGATTCAGAATAATGAGAAAAATTTTAACTATATTATCGGCGTTTATGATTATGACAGCTGTTTCATGCAGTGAGGTCAATACGGTTTCACAGATGAGTGATGAACCGCAGGAAGAAAACACGATTGCTGAAAACAGCGTTTCCGAAAAGCGTGAAGATATTACTATAACTATGGCAGTACTGAACGGCGGCGGATTGTTAACTGATGCCGTTAAAGAGTTTAATAGTGCCGACAACGGCTATAAGATAGTTTTAAAGGACTATATGGAATATTATGACAGCAGTTTTGATACGGAAGGAGGTGCTACTCCGGAATCGTTCGCAAGGATAGACACACAGCTTAGTCTTGACATAATTGAAAGCGGAATTGTTGATATTGTGCCGGACGCTGTTTTTGATGACAATGGAAAATATGAATCCCTTATGCAGCAGGGTGCATTTGCGAACCTATACGACTTTATGCAGGCGGAAAATTATGACGACATCGTTTTATATAAGCATATACTTGAACTCAATGAAACAGACGGAAAACTGTGCTGTATGCCGTTGTTTTTCAAAATAGATACCGTTGCAGGACAGACCCGTTATGTCGGTGACAAGGAAAACTGGACAATTGACGAAATGATTGAACACTGGAACGCTATGCCAGAGGGTTCTACATTCAATGGTCTCACAACAAAAGATTATGTCTATATGACTATTCTGCGTAATAATATCAGTTCGTTTATTGACTTTGAAAACAACACCACAAATTATAATTCTCCAGAATTTATAAAGATACTTGAATTTATAAACTCATTTGACCCACCCGAAAGTTACAAGCAGGAAATCAACTGGAATACTCCACATTTTATCATGAATTTTCCGATATATGGCTTTGAAGATTTTCATGATTCTCTGTGGAACGAACAGAATGAACCAGTAACAGTTGTAGGTTATCCATCCCCTGACGAAAGCGGTATTTTGATTGATACATCAAGAAATAAATACTCAATCTGTGAATATTCGTCGCCAGAAGTAAAACAAGGTGCATGGGAGTTTATTAAAACACTTTTGTCGTATGATTTTCAGTATGATATGTCAATATGGGGATTTCCAATAAATTATGAAGTATTTAAGAAAAAAGGCGAGGAGAATTTTTCAAAGCACGGAGAATCAAATATAATCAGTATTCAGTCAACAGAATATGATATAGGTTATTTAAGTAAGGAAGAATATGAAAAACTTGTATCTCTGATAGACGGTACAAAAAAGGTGCGTATACGCATAGAAGATGAGATTAATAAAATAATTGAAGAAGAACTTTATGCAATGTTTGCAGGTGAAAGAACCCCTGCGGAAACGGCTGAAGTCATACAAAGCAGAGCCGGAATACTTATAAGTGAAAAATATTGAAAAGAGGTATAAAATTATGAGAGTTAAATTCCATTTACCCGATTTTTCGGGATATTGTATGTTCAATCTTGTGTTTGTTGAGATGCTGAAAAACTTTCCTGAATATTTCCGTGAGGGTGTAGAAATTGCGTCTGTATATGGAGTGTTTCCTCCGTCTATATGGAACGGCGGAAGAATACAGGAGGGAATATGCGACAAAAAACACATAAAAGCTGTGATTAACTCTTTCAACAAAAGAGGAATACCCCTCCGCTTTACGTTTACAAATCCCATGCTTGAAAAGAAACATTTAAGCGATGATTTCTGCAATATGGTTATGAATCTCGCTAACAACGGAATGAACGAAGCAATAGTAATGTCGCCGTTGCTGGAAGACTACATCAGAAAGAACTATCCTAAATATAAGCTCACAAGTTCGACGTGCAAGAGAATTACAGACCCTGATTCTCTTTACAGCGAGGTAAACAAGGACTATCATATTGTAGTAGTGGACTATGATTTGAATAGCAGATTTGATGTACTGGAAAAAATTCCTGACAAGGAAAAGTGTGAAATTCTTGTAAATGCCTGTTGTGAACCACACTGTAAAAGACGTTCAGAACATTACAGGTCGATAGGCTTACAGCAGATAGCATATGCGAACCATGTCAGAAAATATCCTGATGTTCCGTTTAACCCTGATAAGCTTGTGCGTGAACACCCTGAAATGCTGGAAATTTCAGAATGTAAATGCGTGAGCAGAACTATTTTCGACATAAAGAATTTAAGAACTCACATAACTCCCGATGACATATGGAATAAATATGTACCTATGGGATTCAGCCAGTTCAAGATTGAGGGACGCACTTTTGATATTTTCAATCTTATGGAGCATTATCTTTACTACATGATAAAGCCCGAATGCAAGGAAGAAGCACGGTTTATGTTTCTTAAACAGCTGACTGCAAACAAGGTGATTACAGTAAATGAATAATTATATAATCAGAAAAATTAAAAGTGACGAATATACAGTACTTGATGATTTTCTTTACGAGGCTATTTTTATTCCCAACGGTATACAACCGCCCCCGAAGTCAATAATTGAAAAGCCTGAACTACAGGTATATGTTGAAAATTTTGGCAAAAAGGATGATTATTGTATGGTTGCCGAAATTGACAATAAAATTGTAGGTGCTGTATGGGTTCGCATTATGGACGATTACGGACATATAAATGATAATACTCCGTCACTTGCAATATCATTATATAAAGATTTTCGTGGGCAAGGAATCGGTACGGCTTTGCTTGACAGTATTCTTTCACTTCTTAAATCGGAAAACTATGAAAAAGTGTCATTATCCGTACAGAAAGAAAACTATGCATACAAAATGTATCTGAAAGCGGGTTTTGAGGTCTTTGACGAAAACGACGAGGAATATATTATGGTCTGCGATTTAAAGAAAACAGGGATAAATTAATTATTTTCAAACATTTTTTTATAATTCAGTCCCCATAATTCGAGTGAGTCAAGAATAGGTTTCATTGAAAAACCAAGCTCCGTAAGGGAATACTCTACTCTTGGCGGAACTTCTGCAAATACAGTGCGGTTAATAATTCCGTCGGATTCCATAGCACGTAAATTATCGGTCAGAACTTTTTGCGATATTTTGGTTAAAGAACGCTGTAATTCATTGAATCTCCAAGGGCGAACAAGCAGATTTCTTATAATCATAATTTTCCATTTACTTCCAATAAGTGAAAGTGTTGTTTCAACCGGACAGGCAGGCAGTTCTTTTATTTTAGACATGATTAAACCTCCGTTATATTAAAATATGATGTTACATAAAATTATAATGTATTATCGTGAAAATGTCAATATATTTCCTGTTCATAATTTGTTTACAATCTTATTTGTTGCAAAAATACGCAATAGTCACCGTCAGGTAACTATGTTACTTTAAAGTGCGTACTTGTAAAAATCTGAAATCTTTGATATTATAGAATTACAGCAAGGGGAGCAATCCCGAAAAATTATGGAGGTAATTATTATGGCAAATTACACTAAAATCAGCGTTGCAGACGGTGCGAGAACTGAACTTCATGAAGCACTCGGTCTTACAGGTGCAGAAGTAAGTATAAACTCACTTCCAGCAGGTGCAGGAGTGCCGTTCGTTCACGCACACAAGCAGAATGAAGAAATCTATGCAGTTCTTGAGGGAAACGGAAAAGCAGTCATTGACGGTGAGGAAATCGAGCTTAAGGCAGGCGACTGGTTAAGGGTTGCACCTTCCGCAAAAAGACAGTTTTCCGCATCTGCCGACTGTGGTATAAAGTATATCTGTATTCAGGTGAAAGAAAATTCACTTGAAAGCTATACAGCCGATGATGCAGTTATGGGTTGAAAAAATTAAAGTCATTAACAAAAGCGTCCGTTATATTGATTGCGGACGCTTTTTTTGACTTTATAATGTTTTTATGGTATAATTAAAAAAACTTATGATGTATTGGAGGAAAACAATGAGCTGGTCTTTATACCTTAACAGAACTAAAACGAATACCGAGCCTTATGACGAAGAAAAAGATGAGGATATTATTCCCTTTACAAAAGACGAAATAATTAAAACTCTGTATGAAATATCCGAAATAATGGATATTCGCATTGAAGACGCTGAAAGTGACTTTGCACACGTATACGGTGAAAAATGGAGCATTGAAATATGTTTCTGGGAACAACTTCTTTATTCTGAAAAAGACATGACATACTGTACAATAGAGTTGCAAGTACGGGGAAACACCGAACCGAAAGAATTTTTATCACTGCTTTCGGAAAAACTCAGTGCAAGGTTATTTGATACGTCTGCTGGTGTTTTCTGGACTGGTGACGGGTCGGGATTTTCAGACTGGAAAAGTCTTTGTGACAGAATAGCAAAGGAGTTATCCAATGAAAACGGTTGACATAGACTATATAAGCAATTATATAATATTTAATTCACATGATATAAGAAATGTATATTATTATTTTGACCTCACGGAGTTCGAAATAATAAGCATAGATGAATTAAAATCAAAATACGGCTTTACGGACGATATGTTTTCAGACAAGATAACACTGCAATATGTCTATAATATAGTTCCGCTTGCGACTATTGACCGTGACAGTGAAAAGAGAAATTATCTGCACAGTCTTAACAACAGGAAAATTGACAGGGAAATTAAAAATCTTGACAATGACGGATTGTACATATATTTTCAGAAATTATGGGACACAGAAAGAGCATTTTTATTGAAAAACTGGGACGAGTATGAGAAAAAATGTTGTATAAAGCTTGCTGTTGAGTGGTGTGAAAATTACAATATTCTATATACGAAAGGAGACGTTTATGAACACAATTGAAACAATAAACAAAAGACACAGTTATCGTGGAAAATACAAGCAGGTTAATATTACGAGAAAAGACCTGACAACGATTATGGAATGTGGGCTGAATGCACCGTCTGGCTGTAACAAACAGACCACAAGTCTTATTGCCGTTGACGACCGTGAAATCCTTGACAGACTTTTCAGCGTTATAGACCCGCCTGTTGCCGAGACTGCTCCGGCGGTAATATGCGTTCTTACTCAAAGAATAAATGCTTACAGGGACAAATGCTTTGCTGTACAGGACTATTCCGCCGTTATCGAAAATATGCTTATTGCAATAACGGAACTTGGCTATAGTAGTTGCTGGTATGAGGGACATATTACAGACGACGACAGAATATGTGACAAAATGGCTCGGATTTTAAACGTTCCGGATAATTATGAACTTGTCTGTTTTCTGCCCGTAGGCATAGCCGAAGAAAAAACGATTGTTCCGCAAAAGAAATCGTTTGACGAAAGAGCATGGTTCAATTCTTTTCCGTCAGAATAATAAGTATATGGGAGGTATTTTATGTGGGAAGGATATAAATTTGAAGAAAACGGTAAAAAACTTATTCAGATAGAAATAAGTTGCTCTTTTGGTGAAAGTATGTATTTTCAGATTTGCGAAAATGAAAATAATTATATCGCTTACTGGCGTACTGAACCGGAAAAATATAAGCGTGGCGAATTTATGTGTAAAGCTGTCTGTTTGTTTCCTGAACCTATGCCGCTGAGTGAACTTGTAAAAACAAAGGAATATAAAGAACTTTTGCCAAAATATAGTCCTGTTTATTCTGCTGTGCTAAATAAAAAGCAGAAAAATATAATTGATATATTTCTGAAAAAAGGTATAAATGAAGACGTACATGAGCCACAAGGTCGTGACGGACATAGTTATGTTATAGAAGTTTACCATCCGGAATACAGAAAATTTCATTGTTGGTGTATGCTTCCAAAAGAATGGATTATATTAGCCGATGTTATAAATATGCTTGTTGATATGTCACAAGCCGACTTTCAGAAATACGGTGCAGAAATTTATAAGGAAAAATTTTATTTTACCCCTTGACAAACAGAAAATAATTAAGTTGCCAGAAGAATGGAGTATTTTATCCGATATTATAAATATATTTAAGGAGTAATATTAAAATGGCTTTTGAAAAAAGAAAACCGACAGAAGAAGAAATAAAATATCTTGATTCATTTGATATAAGATGTCCATATGGCGATAAAAGTAGGTATGATGAGATTTATTATGACAGGGAACGAAATTTTTATATGTTCTATATAATGGGAGTGGGGAGTGCTTCCGTATCACGTCCGATGTATTGGGGAATAATATGGAACGATAAACCTATGATATTAGGTGTTTATAAAGGCGGTTCAGGTAACGCATTAGATGGATTGCATATTGTATGGGATTTATGTTCATTATTTGGAAAGAACCGAGAATACATACCTATTAATTGTGAAGCAATACAAATAATTAAAGAAGCATTGATAGCAGTTAATGGACACACTACAAGTAAAGTTATTGATACTAAATTTAGTTTTTAGAGAGGAAAGAAAATGAGCTGGTCACTGGACTTAATCAGAACGAAAACCAACACTGAACCTTATGGCAAAGAAAAAGATGAGTATTTTATACCATTTAAGAA
>CAMWVV010000040.1 GCA_947177755.1 uncultured Ruminococcus sp.
AAATTATGAGAGCAGAATTAAAGAGGTTGCTAAAATTGAATATAAATTAAATGACGGTGAAGATAAAGAAAAATATTCAGATTTTGTCAGCGTTGTACTCTATACTGATGAATCCGAAGTAATGCAAACACTTAATATAAATTGTGAACGTAATGGTCAAAGTAGATTTGAAAATGAAAAATTTGAATGGAATTATGATTTACTTTCAGCAGAAACAAATGGATTGACTGAAATAATCACAACTATTGCTGAAACTACTACAACAACTACGGTAACGGTTAATGAACCGCCGACAGAAGCACCGGCAACAGAACCGCCTCCGCCTCCTGAACCTGTTCAGCCTGTAATAGCAGAATCTGACTATGTTCTTAATACAAGCACTATGAAAGCACATTATCCGAATTGTCGTGACGTTGACAAGATAGACCCTGAAAACCGTCTGGATTACTACGGAACAGTTGAAGATGTTCAGTCAATGGGATATAGTGCGTGCGGACACTGTCACACATGGTAAATAAAATATATTTGGATAAAGGAGTAAATAAATATGAAGTTGAAAGATTTTGAAAAATATTTTGACATGACTATTCTGCAAAGAGGAAGAAATTATTATCATGATGGTTCTGTGCTGTCAATCGAAAAGATTGATGAAAATGAATATACTGCTGAGGTTGAAGGCAGTGAACTTTACGACGTTACGGTAGAAATGGACGATAACGGAAATATTTATGATATAAGTTGTGACTGCCCTTATGATATGGGAGAATACTGCAAACATGAAGCGGCAGTTTTATATGCTATGCGTGACGGAAATATAATTGTGAGTGAGCCAGTGGTAACAAAATCAAATCTTTCGCAATTGCTTGGAAAATGCAGTAATATTCAGCTTATGGAAATAATACTTGAACACGCAAAAGAAGATAAAAGTTTTGGAAATTATCTGCATATGAAGCTTTCTGAAAGTTGCGACTCAAACAGCATTATTTCCGATTTCAAACATATTTCTGATACATATTTCAAAGGTCGCTCTGATATTGACGATGTATTAAAGGCAGGCAGATTGCTTATTGACAAAACAGAAAAAATTAATTCAGCCGTTGACAAAGTACAAATTTATGCTGAAGTCATATCAATGCTGGAAAATGATATTGAAGATTCGTGTAATAACGGCTATGATGAAGAGTCCTGGGAACTGTTTGAAACAATCAGTGACTGCTCGTCCTGCATGGAAACTGCTGTAGCAAATATTATAGATAGTGGAAATCAGTCTTATATTGCATCTGCCTGGGAATGTATTATAAAACATTGGGACAAAGATTTTCTGATAGACGGGGAAGAACGTTATTTCCAGTCATTAATGCGATTCTGCAAGTTTTCCGAATACAGAAGTAAACTTGATGAAGTGCTGGTTTTCCGTCGAATGTCTGTCTATGAATACAGGAAAGAGAGGATTGATAAACAGCGTTTTTCTATTATTCAGAAATACGGAACGGAAATTGAAGTCGCAAACTTTATCAGTTCTCATATTGATAACCCTGATTTCAGATGTATGGCAATTGAACGGGAAATAAATGCCAAAGATTATACAAAAGCCGAGCAGCTGGCACTTGACGGAATCACTGCGGACAATTCATATTTTTATTCTGTTTCAACCTGGCACTATATGCTTCATGACATTTATAAGCTTTCGGGAGATACTAAAAAGCTCATGGAAATTTGTTATATTCTGATAAAACACGGTAAGACCGATTACTATAAAGAATGGAAGGCACTTATTCCTGAGAAA
Organism: uncultured Ruminococcus sp.; assembly: GCA_947177755.1. Lineage (GTDB taxonomy): Bacteria > Bacillota > Clostridia > Oscillospirales > Ruminococcaceae > Ruminococcus. Next base: position 1,787 of record CAMWVV010000040.1, read on the forward strand.
AATCGTAATGATGAAATTGAACGTCTGCTGAATGAACCAAAAAATTACTCCTATGAATATATCATTTCATATGAGAATATGAGTGACAGAATTTATCAGCTCTGCTGTAAATCTCCAGATAAAATCATCTGTTACTACAAAAAACTCAAAACAACGGAATTTAAGGAACAAAGTAAAAATCTTTATGAGAAGTATATTCGGAATGAGGGTGAACGTGTTTCTAATCGTTCTGAATATGCGGCTCTTTGTGAAAAATTAAGAAACTTTTCTATTCAATGCGATACGGAGATTGCTGAAAAAATTGTATTGGATTTCCGAGAACTGTACCGCCGCAGACCAGCCTTTATGGACGAACTGACAAAAGCAGGATTTTAATTTAATATTAAAACGCTCCTTAATTAACTTTTAATCAGTCTTTAAGGAGTGTTTTTCTTATGTTTAAATTTACCTTTTTTATAGTTGTCCTATTTGACAACATAAGTGAAATGTGCTATAATAATAAATATAATTGGATATTATATGTATTTTTATTAATTATAAATATGGATTAAATAAAGCTAAAACTTGAGGGTTAAAAAATGATTACAACAAATAATTTGAATCAATTGCTTACAAAGCTGAAATTTCAGCAAGAAAACGAGGTATGGACAAAGGCTTTTCCTTCTTTGTGTTGTTCTCTTTCTGTAGATTTTTCAAAAAAAATACTTATCTACCCGGAAAATATTCAGGGGCGAGAGCGTAATACTACTTTTGATGCTCCTGAAAACTTTGTGGTATTTGAATGCGTATGCAGGTTACTTTCTAAGGGCTATAGACCAGAACATATTATTCTTGAAAAAGAGTGGCATCTTGGTCATGATACAAAAAGCGGTCGGGCAGATATCTGCATAACTACTCCTGACGAAAATATGCTCTTAATCATTGAATGCAAGACATATGGAAAAGAGTACGATAAAGCCTTGAAAGATACAAAAAGTGATGGTGGTCAGCTGTTTTCTTACTGGCAGCAGGAAGGCTCTACAAAATGGTTAATGCTTTATTCTGCTGATTATGATAGCGAAAGCAATGAACTGATTCATAAATCTGCTGTTATCAACTGCTCAGATGATGAAAATATTGTACTGCTTGCTAAAACAGATAAAGCAATTAAACTTTTTGCAGATGCACATACTACTTATGAGAAGTATGAAGTATGGAAAGAGACTTATGAAAGTAAACTGCATGATGATTTGATTTTCTCTGATGATTCTGTTGCTTATAAGATTGGAGTAAAGCCCTTACGTAAGAGAGATTTACTTGATTTCAAGCCGGAAGACAGCATAGTTAACCAGTTTGAAGAGATTCTTCGCCACAACAATGTAAGCGATAAAGAGAATGCATTTAATCGTCTGATTGCATTGTTTATATGTAAACTCGTTGATGAAAGTAAAAAAGGAGAAGACGATGAAGTAGAGTTTCAATATAAGCAAGGTACAGATACCTATGAAACATTACAGGATAGATTACAACGTTTACATCGTGACGGTATGGATAATTTCATGCATGAGGATGTCTTCTATATTGAACCTGACTATCCTGAGCATCTTTTTCAGCAATATACAGGCTCTGCAAGAAAAAGAGCTGTTGAAGACCTGAAGAGAACAATACGTTGCTTGAAATACTATTCCAACAATGATTTTGCATTCAAAGATGTTCATAATGAAGAATTATTCTATCAGAATGGCAAGATTCTCGTTGAAATGGTTCAGCTTTTTGAAAAATACAGAATAGTATATACAAGTAAGCATCAGTTCTTGGGAGACCTTTTTGAACAGTTACTAAACAAGGGATTCAAACAAAATGAAGGGCAATTTTTTACACCTATGCCAATAACCCGCTTTATTTGGGATAGTCTCCCGATTGAAAGCAAGATTTGTACTGAACATGGAATCGTTTATCCGAAAGTTATAGACTATGCCTGCGGTGCTGGTCACTTTCTTACCGAAGCAATTGAAGCAATCAATTTTTATGCGAACAGGGACGGTAATAACGATTGGGTCAGAAATCATATATATGGTATAGAGAAAGACTACAGGCTTGCTCGTGTTGCTAAAATCTCTCTTTTTATGAATGGTGCAGGAGAAGGAAACATTATTTTTGGTGATGGCTTGGAAAATGAATCTGACAAAGCAATTGACAACGGCACATTTGATATACTCGTCGCAAATCCGCCTTACTCTGTTAAATATTTCAAGCAACATCTTGTTTTAAAGAACAACAGATTTGAGCTTCTTAACAAAATAGGAAAAGACGGTAAGGAAATAGAAGTCTTGTTCGTAGAACGTATAGCTCAGCTTTTAAAGCCTAACGGGATTGCTGCTGTCATATTGCCAAGTTCAATACTATCTAATGATAGTAGTTGCTATATTGGTGCAAGAGAAGAATTTTTCAAGCATTTCTATATTCGTGCAATAGTTGCATTTGGCTCTAAAACTTTCGGAGCTACAGGAACAAATACGGTTGTTATGTTTTTGGAAAAATATAATGAACCTCCAAAAAGAATGCAGATAATGGCAGATACTGTTGAATCGATACTTGACGGAAAAGATTTGAATGACTGGATTGACAAGAAAGTATTTGAAAGGTATACAGAAATAATTGAGGTAACACAAGAACAATACAGAAAATTCACACAAAAGCAGCTTTCACTTGAAGATTTTAAAGATGATGCATACTTTAAGATGTATGTTAAGGCTTTTGCTGATTCTCCTGAAGCAAAGAATCTTATAAAAACCAAGACTTTCAAGAATATGAAGCCTGAAAAGCAGAAAGAAGTATATCTTCAGAAACTGTATGATTTCATAAGAAATACAGAAGGCGAAAAAATATATTATTTTTCTCTTTCTTTTGAGCAGAAAACAATTATTATACAGGCTCCTGCTGATAATAAGGCTCAGAAGGAATTTCTCGGATACGACTGGTCTAACCGTAAGGGAAACGAAGGAATTGTAATTACAAAAGCGGGTGGCAGGATGTACAACGACTCTGACAGGAAAGATAATTCTACTGTTGCTGCTTTGATTCGCCAGTCTTTTGATAATGTTGCTACAATAGTAAGTGATGAACAAGCTGCATATAGCTCTTTGGTTGATACATATGATATGCTTGACTTTTCAAGAGAGACGTTTAATAAAGCGATAAAGATAATGGTATCAAAAAAGGTTGAAATAACAAGTAAATATCCGGTAGTACCACTGGGAAACGTTGTGGATGTACGCATTGGAGGCACTCCATCAAGAAGCAATACGGCATATTTCACCGGTAAAAATTTATGGGTATCTATTTCTGAAATGAATGGACAGATAATTACTGACACAAAAGAAAAGATAACTGATGAAGCTGTCAAAAATTCTAATGTGAAACTTGTACCTAAAGGAACGACATTATTGAGTTTTAAGCTCTCTATCGGAAAAACTGCTGTTGCAGGAGCTGATTTATATACAAATGAAGCTATTGCTGCTCTTGTTCCCATTTCAAATAATGTGAAAAATGAATATTTATTTGCGTTGTTTTCGGGGCATTTAATAGATTTGCATAATGTTGGAGATAAAGCTTTTGGAAAAAGTTTAAATAGCACATACTTGAAAAATGAAGTGAAAATTCCAATTCCTCCAATGTCAGTTCAGCAATCAATCATTGATGAGTGTAAAAAAATAAAGGCAGAATATGACACAACCCGAATGGATATTGATGAATATCACAAAAAAGCAGAGGAATTATTTGATAATCTGGATATTATAGCCAAAACGGGGGGGTACAGACTAATTAAATTGTCAGATGTTTGTGATTTTAATATATCAAAATCTGAAATTTCTGAAATTGCAGATGATACGCCTGTTTCGTTTATTGAAATGGCATCTGTTAGTAATGATGGACATATCACTAATCAGGTTACAAAGTCATTATCAGATGTAAAAAATGGTGGTTATACATATTTTGCTGAGGGCGATATACTTATTGCCAAAATTACACCATGTATGGAAAACGGGAAATGTGCGGTTGCTACTGGCTTAAAGAATGGCATAGGCTTTGGTAGCAGTGAATTTCATACATTCAGGTGCAAAGCGGATATACTCAACAAATATTTGTTCGGCTATCTGAACCGTTCCGAAATAAGAAAAAAAGCTGAAGCGGTAATGACAGGTGCAAGCGGACATAGACGTGTCCCGATTTCTTTCTATGAATATTTAATGATACCATTACCAAGTATTGAAGTACAAGAAGACATTATTGCACAAGCAACAGTACTTGAAAAAAAAATCACAGAGTCTCAGGACAAACTGGCAAAACTTAGTGGAAAATCTTCTGATATACTGAAGAAGTTTTTAAAGTAATTTTAAAACCCTTAACCTAACGGCATACTCAAATAGGACATTTTGATAACAGAAGCGAAATGTGGCATAATAGCGGTCTTCACAAATATTACAGCATTACGATTTTCTATGTACTTATAGTTCTGCTTATAAGTAAAATGACTATATCGTCTTTTTGCAAAATAGGTTGACTATACTATGTAAAACATTAAACATCAATAAACTATGAATTTTCAGAAACAGCGTTCATAAACGCAGAAGCACAGTTTTCCGTCACACATATATGTGCGTTCCGAAAGGCAAAACTCATCTTTTCTGAACTTCGGAAAAAAGGTGTCTCCCTTATATTGACCATTAATTTCGGTGATATATATGCGATTTGCATATTTCAGACCCTGAGAATATATTTTTTCTCCTCCGCACAGAAAAATTTCGTCAGTTCCATTTTTCTGTGCATAAGCACGTGCAGATTCAAGTGCATTTTCAAGACTTGATGCCGTATGGAGATTTTTACCACAGAAACTCTTTTTTCCCGACACAACAATATTGTAACGGTTCGGAAGAGGAAAACCTATCTCCTCAAAAGTCCGCCGTCCCATAATGACGACACTGCCCGACGTGATTTTTTTAAAATACGCCTTATCTTCGGGAATGTCCCACGGTATTTTTCCGTCTGAACCTATTACGCCGTTTTCCGCAACGGCAGCTATTATGTTAATCATTTTTCGTAAGCTTTTCAAAAAGCTGTGCAACCGTAAGATTCAGTATGGGGTGTCTGTAGTACGGAATAAGCTGATTTAACGGTTTAAGTACAAAATCACGGTTATGCATATCAATGTGCGGTACAGTCAGGTCGGTGGTATCAATTACATTGTCGTCATAAAAAATAATATCAAGGTCGAGAGTTCTCGGACCCCAGTGAATTTCACGGGTACGGTTTGCATTGTTTTCTATATCGTGCAGCAAATCAAGAAGACTGTGCGGAGAAAGTACAGTGCGACAGACTAAAGCACCATTAAGAAAATCGTCCTGCTCGGTATAACCATAAGGCTTTGTAACGATAAAGTCCGAAACTTTTACATATTTTATATATTCACTGTTTTCAAGCTGTTCAACAGCATTTTCAATATATTTTCTGCTGTCGCCGATATTTGAACCAAGTGCAATTACAGCAGTGTGCCAGCCTCTGTGTACTTTTACGGATAAAGATTCAAAATCCATTTCAACAGGTGCTTCGGGTTTTCTTATTTCGATGTCAACACTTTCAACAAGCGGAAAGTTTTGCAGAATTTCGAGAGCGGTTTTCTGTGCGACCGATTCAATAAGTTTAAAGGTATTCCGCGTCATGGTTTTATAAATCAAAGCGCATACACTTCCATAGTCGGTAGAACATTCAAGCCTGTCAAGTGTACCTGCTTTTTCGGTATCAGTGTACAGAACAGCGTTTACATAGAAATTCTGTCCGTTTATATTTTCGTGTTCAAAAACACCGTGATGTGCAAATACTTTAAGGTTGTCAATGCGGATTTCGTCCATTTCAATATCCTTTCATAATTGCCCGTGTCATTTTCACCGCACGTGCATTTTCCTTAACGTCGTGAACCCTCACCATTGAAACGCCTTTCATAACGCCGACAACAGTGGTGGCAATTGTTCCTTCTGTTCTCTGGTCGGACGGCAGGTCAAGCGTTATACCTATAACGGACTTCCGTGAAGTTCCGAGAAGAACGGGACAGCCAAGACGTGTACGAAATTCGTCAATGCAGTTTATTGCCTCAATATTATTTTCATAGCTTTTTGCAAACCCCACACCAACGTCAAGAATAATATTACTTTTTTCAATACCTGCTTTCAGTGCAATGTCAATTGTCTTCTTCATATCATTGACAATATCATCAATAAAGCAATTGTATACTTGATTTTTTCTGTTGTGCATAAGACAGCAAGGCAGACTGTTTTCTGCGATAAGTTCAGCCATTTTTCCGTCGTCGTATTTAAGCCCCCATATATCATTGATAAGGTCTGCACCTGCCTTTATTCCTGCATCTGCCACCTTATACTTGTACGTGTCAAGCGACACAGGAATATCAAATCTCTGTTTTACAGCCTCGATAATCGGGACTATTCTTGCAATCTCTTCATCATCGGAAATTTTTGTATAATTCGGGCGTGTGGATTCTCCGCCGATGTCTACTATATCCATACCGTCGTCTATCATCTTTTCGACGTGAATAAGTGCGGAATCAATATCATTGAATTTTCCGCCGTCCGAAAAAGAGTCGGGGGTAAAGTTCAGAATCCCCATTATATAGCAGTTGTTTTCCAAATCAAACTCTTTTTTTCCTATCAGCATATTCACACCTCAATTTTTATATTTTTTCTTTCCTCCTGCCAGTTGCATATATTCCTTGACGCACAGGCAAAACAAAGACGTGATTTTTTATCTGCCGTATAAAATATACTTTCCAGTGAATCTTTTTCATTCTGCTGATTTCTGTGATTGAGAATAAGACTGAGAATCTGTTTTTTCATGCCATCATCACAGCTTACCTCATCAAGAATTTTTTCGGCTGTTTCCTTTCCCGCCATATGGTGAGGAATATTTTCTGTATACTCCTTTGAACGACCTATATCATGGAGCAGTGAGGCGGAGTAAATCAAATCGGGCATAACATCAATGCCCTTTTCCGTACATATAATCATTGTGATTCTTGCCACATCAAGAAAATGCTCAATATCATGTCCGCAGAAAATACGGTCTTTTTCAAGTTTCCGCAGTGTATCAAGTTCTTTGCGGTATGTTTCATTGACAAGTATTCTGTTTGTGATTTCAAGATTCATAATTACACGCCTCCTCTGAAACTTAATTATATCATATTTCTGTTTTTTAGTCAATCATTAAATCGGATTTGCTTTAGTTACTAAAAATAATGAAGAAACGGTATTGCAATTTATAAAAAAGTGTGATATAATAAAAAATATAAAAAATTCATAAAATAAAAGGAGGAATTAAATGAAAACTATCAAAAAAATCATGGGCAGTCTGCTTGCGTGTACAATGCTTTTGCCGACAGTCACGGCAGGCATAATTCCCGAAAAAAGTCTTGATGTATCAGCGGTCGGGAAAGAATGGAAATTCGACTTTGGCGGCGGAGGTACTGAATCGGGCTACACGGGCGTGTCCGCAACAAACGGCTACAGTGCATCGGCAGGCTATGGCTTTTCCAATACGTCGGGAGTGAAGAATGTCAGTTCTTCGGGAAAAGGTGCTTTGAGTGACGCAGTGCAGTTTACTTCCGAGGACATCGGAAACACCTTTAATGTCGACCTCCCGAAAGGTCTTTATCAGGTGACGGTTACAACGGGAGATACAAGCAGAACAAGTATACGTGCGGAGGGTATGCTACAGCTAATCAATCTCACAGGAAATAATGCAGTTGAAACTTTTCAGATTCCCGTTACTGACGGACAACTGAATTTGCAGGCGGTTGCAGGGCGTGCGGGTACTGATTTTTCAGTCAGTGCCGTGGAAATTGTTCAGCTTAACGACACTGCAAAAACCAACCCTACTATATGGCTCTGCGGAGATTCTACGGTTGCAAATTACTACAATACAGCCGATACTTCGCAACACGGCTGGGGTCAGTATCTCAGTGACTACCTCGGAAATACTTCGGTAAAAAATTATCAGGTCAGAAACATGGCGGCAAGCGGGCAGTATGCAAAAGGCTTTGTTGACGGCGGTCAGTTCGATGCAATTGAAGCATACGGCACAACTGGTGACTATTATATTATTTCTATCGGAATTAATGATACAAACTATTCAAATGCGACCGAATACACGGAAGTTGTGACCGATATGGTAAAACGTGCCAAGAAAAAGGGCATGGAAGTTGTTCTTGTCAAACAGCAAGGAAGATTAAGTGACCTGACGAGAAAACCACTTTTAAGCGGCAGATGGTTCGGCGGTCAGATGGATTCAATAGGCAGTGCCGAAAATGTAAGGGTTGTTGACTTGTTCACGGAATGGCAGAATTTCGGACTTTCCGTCGGTGCAGACACAATGAAAGACTACTATGCGACAGATGATGACCTGCACCAAAGTAAAAAAGGTTCGCTTAAACTTGCCGAATTTATTTCGGAACTGGTATTCAAAGAACAGGGCGACACTCTTGACGGACTTCCCGAAACTTTTATGCTCAGGAACGGCAATTCAGGACAATATCTGTCTATGGCGGACATTTCGTCAAACGGTACTAATGTTGTACAGCTTGCCAACCCCGTTATTGACAGCAAATATGCGGTATGGAAAGCAGTTTCCGCAAAGGACGGATATTATTACATATATAATATGGCGGACGGAAACAGACTTCTTGACGTTGCCAACGGAAAGGCTAATAATGGCACAAATATTGGTGTATGGGAAAATACAGATTCAGATGCACAGCTTTATAAATTTATAAAACAGGAAAACGGCAGTTATATTATTACAACAAAAGTTTCCAATGACAAAAGTGCGGTTGAAGTGAAAAACGCTTCCGACGTAAGCGGTGAGAACGTGCAGGAGTGGGAGCGAAACGGTCATGCCTGTCAGACATGGTTTATTGACAATGTTGTGACATCTGCTGAAGAAATGATTTCGGGTGACCTCAACGGCGACGGTACAGTTGATGTATTTGATTTGGTACTGATGAGAAAAGTTATACTGAACAGCAGTATATCCCATGCTGAACGCAGGGTATCCGATTTGAACGGCGATGCAGATGTCAATGTTGCAGACGCTGTTATAATACAGAAATTCGTGCTTGACGAGGGCGGTATAACGTGTGTTGAAGAGGGCAAAAATATATATTATGCGGTTGACCAGTCATACAGTAAGGGCATGGAGGAAAGTGTAAATTCGGGCTTTACTTCCGAAAAATATCTTAATCTTGACAACAATAATTTCAGTTTTGTGGAATTTACGGTCAGTGTGCCGAAAGACGGTAATTTCCTCTGTACCTTTAATATTGCAAACGGCAGTAATAACAACCGTCAGATGAAAATTGAGGTCAATGAAAACACAGAATACTGGGTACAGGACTTCCTTTCCACAGGTGCATGGACGGAGTGGAACGAGAGGGCGATTGTACTTCCTCTTAAGTCGGGAAAAAATATTATCCGTCTTACTTCTGAAACAAATGACGGAGGTCCTAATATTGACTATCTCCGAACAGAATGGACAGATGAACCTATAGCAGAAACATATCAGAAACCCGATTCACCGCCTGAGCCGATTCCCACCGACAGAAAAACTACTGTCTATATTGCTGGTGATTCAACGGTACAGTCCTACCGTGCAAGCTACGCACCACAGCAGGGCTGGGGCTATTATCTCGGCAATTACTTTAATGACAACGTGGCAGTCGCAAACCACGCAATTGCTGGACGCAGTTCAAAGAGTTTCTATGACAACGGCAGACTTCAGACTATTCTTGATGAAATTCAGCCGGGCGACTATCTGCTTGTGCAGTTTGCAATAAATGATTCTGCTTCTTCCAATGCTGAAAGATATGCACCGACCTGTGGCAACGTTGATAATCCTGCTGAAGGGTCTTATGAGTGGTATATTACAAAGTATATCAACGGTGCGATTGAAAAAGGTGCAACACCGATTCTTGTAACTACAGTAATAGGACTTAAGGCTTATTCCAACGGAAAATTTGTAAACAGTTATACAAATTACTGTGATGCTTGCAAAAATCTGGCAAAGAAATATAATATTCCGTGTGTTGACTTAAACACACTTATGGTAAATTATTATAATTCTGTCGGCTACGATACGGCTTACAAATATCATCTTATCGGTGCTGTAGAGGGTTCGACGGATATGACACATTTTACCGAAACAGGTGCTGATGCGGTTGCAGGACTTGTGGCAGATGCAATAAGAAAACTTAATATACCTCTTTCCAAAGATGTGAAATAATAATATTCCCCTGTTTGTTGCAGAAACGAACAGGGGATTTTGTTTATAGATTTTCTGTAGACTTTCTGGCATATTCAGTCGTAAAAATATCACTTTATTATACCGCAGGCGATTTTTTCTCCCGAATTTCCCGACGGCTGTGTGTGGTAATCGTCGGGATTTGCGTGTATAACTACGGGAAAACCGCAAACTTCCGACGGCTGAAAATGGTCGGTATATACGGCAGTCCACGCATATCCGCCATTACTGAAAAGTGCGGGAAGGTCACCTGTATGAAAAGGATGTTTTTCGTTTTTGAGATTCAGGTGTGAACCTGCATAGAAAAAAGGGTCATCTGCATTTCCGTTGCAGGTATTTCCGTTGTGAATATGCATGGCAAAAACGCCGTTTTCCGAAGGAAGATTAAAAATTTCTGCGACGACAAGAGAACCGTTGCAGGCTTTGAAAAATGAAACAGTTCCGTGTATATCGGGGTATTTCGGTGAGCCTGAAATAACTGCCGTACGGCAGGGACATTGCAGAAGAAGTCTGCTGTTTACTCTGAACATATAAAAAGCCTCCGTAATTTAATTTTAATATTATACTATGTGCGGTATGGAAAACATATTACTGTCCTTTTGGTATAATCTGTACAAATATAGTATGTGTGTTTTGTATAATAAGCAGAATATGGTAAACAGGTATAAAAAGTGATTGAAACAACAGAAAAAATATGTTATAATTACTGTAATATATTTAAAAAATTTTAGGAGGTTTTTATATTGAAAGCAAAAAAAATTCTGTCCGCACTTATTTCAGGCTGTATGGCTTTGAGCTGTTCGGGAATACTTTCCGTTTCGGCGGCAAATTACGACCGTGTTGGTGTACATGACCCCTCAATCATCAAACTTGACGACGACAGCTATTATATTATCGGTTCACATCTCGCCGCCGCCCGTTCTTCCGATTTGGGAAACTGGACTTTTACCGCTGATTCCAATGCGGGAACTAAAAATACTACTTTCTTCAACGACATTTACAAAGACCTTGCAATTCCTGCTTCATGGTCTTCTCCGTCAAATGCAAATTACGATTTATCGGGAAATTTATGGGCTCCAGACATCGTGTACAACGAAGTTATGGGAAAATACTGTATGTATCTCAGTGTTAACGGCGATTCATATAAATCTTCAATAGTTCTTTGTACTGCCGATAATATTGATGGTCCGTACACTTATGTGGACACCGTTGTGTATTCAGGATTTGAAAACAATGATACTTTCAGTTACAAAAAAACCGATGCTGAAAAAGTACTGGGAAGCAATCCCGATATTTCACGTTATCTTGACAAAAACGGAAACTGGAATCCGCAGTATGGAACAAACGCCATTGACCCTGCCGTTTTCTACGACGAATCGGGCAAGTTATGGATGATTTACGGCTCGTGGTTCGGCGGTCTCTTTATGCTTGAACTTGACGAAAACACAGGTCTGCGTGACTATAATGTAAAATATGATACTATAAACGACGTTTCGGACGCATATATGGGTATAAAGGCAGCTGGCGGTCACTGGGTTTCGGGCGAAGGTCCTTATATAGAGTATATGGAAAACCCCGAAACAGGAAAGGGATATTATTATCTTTTCGTGTCTTACGGCTGTTTTAATAACGACGGCGGTTATAATATGCGTGTTTTCAGAAGTGAAAACCCGACAGGTCCTTATGTTGACCAGAACGGCAATTCTGCTATCTACAAAACGGGCGGTGACAACATCGGCGGTAATATCGGTATGCGACTTATGAGTAATTACAAGTGGGATTGTAACGACCGTCCGAATAAGGCACAGGGACATAATTCCGTACTTATGGACGATGACGGCAGACTTTTTGTTATCTATCACAATAAATTTGACGACCCGTATGGTTTCCACGAAGTAAGAGTACATCAGCTTATTATGAATGAAGATGACTGGCCTGTTTCCACTCCTTATGAATATGTTCCCGACGAGGAAATTTCTGTAACAGGTCACACTATGGAAGCAGTTACGGGTGAATATGAATTTATTTTCCATAAGCTGAAACAGGAAATTGTCGCCGACCAGGCAACAAGCGGTAATAATGCAGAAGTTGAGTATTCAAAAAGTATCGTCCTCAATGCAGACGGAACAGTGACGGGCGACGTTAAAGGCACATGGACAATGGCAGACGATTCCGCCAATATGACTTTTACTTTTGATAATGTAACATATAAGGGAAGTTTCATTGTACAGGCTGATGAATCCGCTGAAATGGTAAAGAAAATGACTTTTACCGCCACAGGCAACAATACTTGCATATGGGGAAGCAAGAAAACTGCATATAACTTTTCGGAAGACATGAAACTTATCACAGATTCCATGAGTTCAGCAGTTTATAACGCAGGTTCGGCACAGGGAACAGGCACAAATGTAAGGTTGAGCAATACAGACCTTATCAGCGGTATTCCCTACTATATCACAAATAAATTCAATGGTCTTGCTCTTACTATTGACATACTTTACGGCGGAGTAATTACAGACGGTAAACAGATACTGCAATATGAACTGAATGGCTGGACTCCTCAGGAATGGCGACTTGTTTCCGTTGACGATAATTATTTCAAAATTCTTTCAATGATGGACGAATCAATGTGTATTGCCGTTGATGGTGCGGACGGTTCAGACGGTCTTAATGTTGAACTTCAGAAATACAGCGGTGCGGATAATCAGTTGTTCCGGCTTGTTCAGAAAGGTGCTTTTTACGGCATTGTCTCAAAGGTTTCGGGTGATAAATCAGGACTTGACGTTTATGACTGGTCGGAAGAAAACGGCGGTGTGATTAATCAGTGGAACTACTGGGGCGGAGCTTGTCAGATGTGGAAACTTACACCGGTATGTCCGGAGCTTACAAACGGAAATTATACTATAAGAAACTTAAACAGTGGTCTTTTCATTTCCTCAGACGACAACAATGTTATTCAGGGTGATAAGGAAAACTGGACTCTTATCAGAGAGAAAAACGGGTCGTATACGTATACTATACAGGCTGAAAACGGAAAATTCCTGACAGTTGAAAACGGTTCTGACGGTGACGGTGCAAATATTTCACTTGAAAATCCGACAGGTGACGATTCACAGAAATTCAGTTTTTATGCAAATAGTGACGGTACATACACACTTTTAAGTGAAGTTTCGGACGGTAAATCATGTGCCGATGTATATGAAATAAGTCTGGAAAGCGGTGCGAATATATGCCAGTGGAACTACTGGGGCGGTGACGGTCAGAAGTTTATTCTTGAGCCGTCGGCTTACGAAACAGTTCGTGGCGACGTGAACGCAGATGGCAAATTCTCTCTCGCTGACGTTGTAATGATGCAGAAGTGGATTCTCGGTGCAGGTGATATGACTGACTGGAAAGCAGGAGATTTGCATGAAGACGGTGCTATAGATGTTTTTGATTTGGTTCTTATGAAACAGGAACTTGTAAAACAGAAGTAAATATAAAAAAACGTCTGTCAGATTTAAGTCTGATAGACGTTTTTCTATTATTTAACATACATTACTTCTTGTTTGGTCTGTACCGAACTGTCAGATTAATTTATGATAGAAATTTTATTTAAAACAGAGTGTAACGGATTCAAGACCGATAGTACCCCAGTAGCGGAACAATGTAAACTTATCCTGCGGATTTGTAACATCAAAAGTAATTGTATTATCTGAAGAAATATCAGAATGTGAGTAGGAAGTATTTACAATCCAGTTGCCAAATACCATAGCACCGCCGAAACCATAACCTATTTCGTCATCAAACTGAACTACAATCTTATTAATAGACTTGTAATCATACTTTTCAAGTGAATATGATTCACCATAAATAACATCGTTCAGAACAACAGTTTTAGAATCTGACGGAGTAGCAGGTGTTGTTGTGGTAGTGGTAGTTGTTGCAGATGTAGTTGTGGTTGTGGTAGTAGTAGGCTTTGAAGTAGTTGTAGTTGTTGTGGTAGGCTTTGATGTAGTAGTTGTTGTAGTCGTCGTTGTGGTTGTAGTAGGCTTGGTTGTAGTTGTTGTGGTGGTAGTCGTTGTAGGCTTTGATGTAGTAGTTGTTGTGGTTGTAGTGGTTGTGGTTGGTTCAGATGTAGTTGTAGTTGTTGTAACTTCCTCTGCGGAACTGTTGCAATAAAGAATTACTGAGTCAAGTTCTGTTTCACCGTACCATTTATGCAGTACCATTGAATTATAGCTTTTATCCAATGAAACTGTAAGAACATTTCCGTCCATATCGTCTGAAGTATAGTTCTTTGAAAGTTCCCAGTTGCCGAATGCTGCACAGCCGTTCATACCATACTGCGGAACTTTACTGAATACAAATGAAACAGCGGAAATATTACTGTTCTTATATGGTGTAAGGTCATAGAACTCACCTATTTTTACATCATTAAGTACAATTTTATCAGCACTTTCATCAACCACAGGCTTTGTAACAACAGTTGTAGCTGTTGTAGTAGTATTTACAGGTTCTGTTGCTATAGTTGTGGTAGTGGTTGTAGTTGGTTTAGATGTAGTAGTTGTTGTGGTAGTAGCCTTTGTGGTTGCGGTTGTAACAACAGGTTTTACTACTTCAGGATTGCCTTCAAAATAAGTGGAATCAAGCAGATTTGCCCAGTAATTACCCATTTTCTCATATCCGACTTCATTCGGGTGAACGCCGTCATAGAGGTCTGTATTCTGGTCTATAACGCTGTTTATATCAGCAAAAGCAATTTTTGCTCCAGCAGCCTGTTTTTCAGCTACAAGGTTACGGATAGAAGCATTATATGCATCAATGCAACCCTGGACCGTATTTGTAAAGCTCTTGGGGTCGGCAGAATATGAAAGACCATATGACCAAAGCCAGTCATAACGTTCTGCTACATTGATATCGGGAATTGTTGAAACATAAAGCAAATCATTTTCGCCGTCCATACCTGCAAGGATAGTGTCAACAAGATTTTCAAGACGTGCTGTGATATTTTCGTTGTAGTTGCTGAGAATATCATTTGTACCAATCTGAAGAAGTACAACATCGGGGTCATATGCCTCAATCATATTTTTACCGTTGCCGTAATTACCATTAATGGTTTCAAGAATACCCTGACGCGTTTCCGTACCTGTCATATACTGAATGGCATAACCGCTGTATCCTGCATAGTTTCCGTCATATGAAACATAATTGCCGTTATAATTGAATGATTCCGAATTTCCGCCTTTAGGACCTACCATATCAACAGAATAGCCTTTCTGTCCCATTTCATAGCAGAAATATTTTCTATAACCGCCGCCTGTCCAGTAACCATCTGTGATAGAGTCACCAAGAGCCATGATTTTAACCTTGTCATTTGTTTCAGTCTGCTGGGCAGCAGAAGCATTAAACAGACAAGTAGCTGCTGACGTTAAAGAAAGTGAACAAGCCGCAGCCATTGATATAAATCTTGATTTTTTCATATTCAATACGACCTTTCCGAATAAAAAATAAATAAATGAATATTCCATGATTATATCGTTTTACACGAACTTTTCTAATATGTATATAT
>CAMWVV010000041.1 GCA_947177755.1 uncultured Ruminococcus sp.
ATGCAGGAGGGCTTTTTAGGCCTGCTTGACTGATTTTTTCTGTCGAACTCACGTTGTATAAATCCAAGACGAGCCATTCGTTTAACCTCATTATGAGATAAACCAAATTTCATTTGAAATGAATTTGAACTAACACCGATAGATAATTCCAGCGCAATATCTTTTAATGAATTTTTTTCTTTCAATGCCATGAAAATATCCTTTTTTGTCATGCTTCGGGTCACTTTAATCCCTTGTGAATAAGCATAACTGACAAGCACTTCTTTAGGTACAGCATTTTGACTTTTACTTCTTGAAGTAAGCATACATACAATGTAATCTTCTGGACTTTTAAAATAGTCCATGTAATTCGTGTTTCCCATAATCCTCATCCTACTTTATTTTTTCGGAAACTCAAACCCTACAGAGTAGTCCAGTTTGACCGCAAGACAGGCTTCAAACTTCTCATTGGAGTTTCTCTTTGAAAATCCCTTTATAAGGTCGGTTCGTCCTTTTTCAAGCAGCTTTTTGACCTGTGCTTCTGATATGGTCTTTCCGTTAATGCTTTTCCAAACGACAAAGCCGCAGCTTCTGTCCTCGCAGGAATACGACTTAGGATATTCGTAAATGTTTTTACCGCATTTAGGACACTTTCCAATGGCTGTATGCTCCGGCTTGCAGTAGATGAAATTTACATATTTACCGTCATCTTTCATTTCAAACGTTCCGGTGTACGGCTTGCCCTCTTTGTTCACGGTGTTCAGTTCAGCCTTGCCCTCTGTCAGAAATTTCTTTGCGGTTTTGCAGTCAATTTCAGCTTCGGGGTATTTATTCTTTTTCCATATAGTAAAACCGCAGCCCTCTTTGCCGCTCTCACAATAATAGTTATTTTTTCCCTCATAAATGTTCTTGCCGCAGCGAGGACATTTGCCGATAACTTCCTTTTCCTTTTTGAAAACGCTGTCTCTGACCTTTTCGGAATATCCAGAAACAAGCCCTGTCACAAACTCCTCAATGTCAGCCATAAACTTATCTGCCGAATATGTTCCCTTTTCAATATCCTGCAACCGTGTTTCCCAGTCGGCAGTAAGTTTTGCGGATTTTACCTCATCGGGCATTGCTTCAATAAGGTTTTTGCCTTTTTCGGTGACAGCGATTTTTTTCTTGTCACGGACAATATACTCACGCTTAACAAGGTTTTCGATTATATCCGCTCTTGTGGCAGGAGTGCCAAGCCCCTTTTTCTCCACGTCCGAATTTTCGTCATAGTCCTCATTCCCTGCGTGTTCCATAGCCGAAAGCAAAGTATCTTCCGTATAAGGCTTTGGCGGAGTTGTAAATCCCTCCTTGACCTCTGATGTTACATCATGGATTTCCTCTCCCTCAGAAAATTCGGGAAGTATTGTCTCCTTTTCAGCCTGTTCTGCACCCCGTACTTGCATTTCAATTTCCTTGACACCGTTCTGCATGACCGCTTTTCCGCTTGCATAAAAATCACAGTCACTGCATTTAACATTTACCTTAACGCTTTCATATTTATAAGGCTGTGCAGCGGCAAGCAGAAGCCTTAAAGCTATGAGAAGAAGAATATTTTTCTCTCCCACAGGGAGTGCCGCAAGGTTTGAATTTGCAATTTCAGCCGTCGGGATTATAGCCGTGTGGTCTGATACCTTTTTGTTATTCAGGCAATGCTGTATATCAGGTTTGGTGAGTGAAACAGAATTATACTCGTTGATTGATGAAATAACCGTCTGCACCATATCAAGAGCCGTCTGCTCCATATCCTCGGTAAGATACTGACTGTCTGTCCGTGGATATGTAACAAGCTTTGCTTCATAAAGCGACTGGGTATATTCAAGGGTCTGCTTTGCCGTGTAACCGTACTGCCTGTTAGCTTCTCTCTGGAGAGTAGTTAGGTCGTACAGTTTCGGAGGATTTACCGTTTTGACTTCCTTTTTTATCTCACCGATGACCGCCGTATTTCCATTGCACTTTTCAGCTATTTCACGAGCCTTATTTTCATCATCAATTCTTTCCGATGAAGCCGTAAATGTCTTGCAGTCAAGAACCACATTGAAAAATTTCGTCTTGACAAAATGTGAAATGTCATAATCACGCTTGACTGCCATAGCCAGCACAGGTGTCTGAACACGTCCTATATTCAAAGCAGCTCCGAAACGGTTTGAAAAAAGCCTTGAACCGTTCATGCCCACAAGCCAGTCAGCTTTTGCCCTTGCAAGTCCGGCAGCATATAAGTTATCGAAATCGCTGTCCGGCTGAAGATTTCCCATGCCGTTCTGTATTGCCGAATCCTCCATTGATGAAATCCACAAACGCTTAACAGGCTTTGTGCAGCCGAGATAGTTGTACACATACCTAAATATGCACTCGCCCTCACGCCCTGCGTCCGTTGCACAAATTATCTCATCAACCAACTTGTCATTCATAAGATTTTTCAGCACTTTAAGCTGTTTTGCTTTGGTTTTGTCGCTTTGAAATTTCCACTCCTGCGGTATGATAGGGAGATTGTCGAATGTCCAGTAGTTTTCGTACTGTTCTCCGTAACTGTCGGGGAGAGAAAGACCGACAAGGTGTCCAACGCACCAAGAAACGATAAAGCCGCCGCCCTTTATACAACCGTCGTCTTTATCGGTAAGTCCAAGGACTTTGGCTATGGTTTCGCCGACACTTTTCTTTTCTGCTACTATAAGCTGCATTATATCAAGTCCTTTCTTGAATTTTTTTACTTTTGTTTATTTGCTCTTGACAAAGTATATATTATAGTATATACTATATTACAGGAGGCGATTGTAATGCTTACAGCAAAATTATTTTCCAATGGCAGCAGTCAGGCTGTACGTCTGCCGAAAGAATTTCGTTTTACGGGTAATGAGGTCTATGCTCAGAAAATCGGAGAAACCGTCATACTTGTACCCAAGAATAAAGCATGGGAGACTTTTATTGAGGGAATTGACGGATTTACCGAGGATTATTTTACTGCACTTGAAAATCGTAACAACGATGAGATACAGTCTGAAAGAGAAGCCTTATGAAATATCTGCTTGATACAAATATGTGCATATATGCTCAAAAGAAAACTCCCAATGTTTTGGCAAAAATGCAAGAAAATTTTCATAAGGGGCTTGTTATTTCCTCAATTACCCTTGCCGAGCGTGAGTACGGCGTTCAAGCAAGTGCCAATCCCGAAAAGAACACCGTTGCACTTCTGAAATTTCTTGCTGCTGTTGACATTCTTCCTTTTGAAAGCACAGCAGCTTCAGAATATGGGAAAATTCGGGCTGACTTGCGTAAAAAAGGTACTCCGATAGGCAATATGGATATGCTTATCGCCGCCCATGCCAAATCCGAAAACCTAATTGTAGTTACCCACAATACACGAGAATTTGAACGTGTAGACGGACTACTGCTTGAAGATTGGTTTTAATTTTCCGTCCCGTCCGAAAACGGGGCGGATTTTTTATTTGTCACCGTGACAATAGTTAGATGAAAACTGTTTTATGTCAAATCGGCAGAAAGAAACACTTCAATTGGCTCATACTTTCAAGCCGGATTAAAGAACCGTTCCGTGTACGAATAATGTCATTGCTTGTAAGTACGGCAGAATACTTGTCCGATGAATATTCAACCGTTTCACCGTCAACACATTTTGCAGTGATACCGTAACATTCGCTTAAAGCGGCGGCAAAATCATTGAAATCACATAAGTCCTCGTCAGTCAAGGCTTTTGTGATCGCACTGTTGTATTCCTCGGCTTGTCTGATTTTTTCCTCGTTATAAAGGTTTTTGCGGCGTTTGGCTGTTATCAGTGCCGATACGCCAATAACCGCTGTCAGTGCGGTAAGAACGGAGAAAAATTTTCTTCTCATAACTATTTCCCTTTCTATATTTTGGATTTTCAATCCGTCCGGTTGAATAAACAGAACGGCTTGTAAAGATTGTCACCATGACAATACAGACTATTCGTCATAGGGGTTTTCTTCCGAATCGCCCGAATACATAATCGGTTCGCTATCATCATCTGCATAGCTTTCCGGTTCTTCAAAATAGTCATCGTCCTCATCATCTTCTGCTTTCTTTTTTCCTCCCGATACCTTTTTCTTTGCGATAAACACAAAGGCTACTACACCGACAACAGCGATAACATAAAGAAGCATATTGCTGTTTTTCTTTACAGGCTGTTCACTTTTTTCAGTAGTTTCTGTGCTGACAGGCTCGCTTTCGGAAGCTGTAACGGTCTCAACAATTTGCGGAGCAGTGCCGCCGGAGGTAGACGAACCCTCTAAAAGATAATTCAAATCGGCTGTATCTACCTGATTAAGGAAATATACCTTTTTGTCCTCGCTCTCGTAGTCGATAACGATATAGAAAACGTGACCGTTCCTTGATGTTACCGTAATAAAATCACGCTTTTCAGGCGTTTTCACTGCCTTTTCCACAAGATATGCGTTAGGTGCAGTATCAGCCTGAACGGTTGTAGTCTCTGTTGTTGTAGTTTCTGTCTGCTGTGCCGCTGATGTCTGAACAACATTTGCCTGTACAGGGGAAGCACTTCCGCCCGATGTTCTTCCACTTGATGAATCTCCCCCTGACGTATTGCCCGATGATGAATTATTCTCCGTCTGTGTTTTGCTTAGAGTATCAAGCAGCGAGTAAATCTCATCGAAAGAGAACTGCAAAGAGCTTACATTTCCGCTTAGGTCGTCAATATTTCCGCTGATACTAAATCCGTTTTCCTCAAACAGACTTTTCAGCTCGTCAATCTGTCTTTGAAATTCTTCCTTTTGACGTTCAAATTCCTCTTTCTGACGGATAAATTCCTCAAGAGTAACCATATCCGGTTGAGTAGCCGTCGTGGTAGTTGTCTCAGTCGTTGTTTCCGTTGTTGTCTCCCATGTTATATTTTCGGTACTGTTCTCCGCACTTGCGTTGAAAGAGAATATGCCTGATATAACGGTAAATGCTGCAAGAAAAGTAAGCAGTTTTAACTTCATTCAAATCTTCCTTTCATTCATAAGTCCTGCTGACAGCGGACGAGAGTTATTATCTTCCTGCGTTTTTGGTTTTGACTGAACCTGAGTTACTCCGCTGCCTATCAAATCCTCAATATCCTCTACCGATAATCCAGCTTTTCGGATAATGGTGATAATCTCGGTATTTTCGGCTGCAAGTTTTTCCTCTTTCAGTTCAGAAAGTTTTCGTGTGTTGTCCTTAATGGTCTTTTCAAGTGCTGCAATGTCATCTGCAAGTTTTGATATTTTCTTTTTAGGGGATAATGCTGCCATAAAATAGCTCCTTTCGTTATGAGAAAACAAACAGGGGATTAACATAGTTTCCCTCGTTGTCAATGTATGTTATCCTGAGAACGTCTCCGGTTGATGTTGAAATAACTTCACCCTGCTTTGCCTTGCTTACAGAGGGAGAAGCTGCTCCGTCATAGTAAATCGTTCCGTATTTTGAGTTGTATATGGAAAATCCTCTGTCAATTACGGTTATATCTCCGTCCATTCCGCAGATGATTTCCTGTCCGTTATAGGTTTTAAGTTCAAACGACAGGTCAAGAGACATATCGCCGTTAATATCGGTGTTATATCCTGCATATTTGGATATTTGCGGATTATCAAAGGGCATATCAAACACCTGATGTCCCATGAAAAATGTATAGTAATTGTCAAATGCTTCCTTTTCCTCATCGCTCATGTCATAATATTGATTGTATATCAGCTTGTCAAAGTTATTGTCCTGCCAGTCGTCGTCCGTATCTGTCCAATAGCTGTCATAAACGGAAATGTCGCTCTCTCTGATTGCATATTCAAGAGTAACATAATCGTATTCGTAATAATCCTGACACTCTGTATAATACCGCCAATGCTCAATATACTCCTCTCCGTTCCATTCATAAATCAGCTTCAAATCCCAGTAATTATCAAATGTAATATCCTGTGCATTTTCATATTCATGAGTGTAACCGTTGCTGTCGGTGTATTTGCCAACGTTATAATAAGTTACGCTGTCACGTCCGCTCGCTACCGTAGCTTCACAGATGGTGTTTGTATGAGCATATCCGGCGTAATCTTCCGAATAATAAGTCACGCCGTTTAAGTTGTAACAGCTTCCTCCGAGAGAATATCTGCTGCTGTCAACATTTGTTTCGCTTCTTTGGGTAACGTGCTTTCTCGTCTCCCTTATTTCATTTGTGTATAATTCGTACAGGTTATTGAACAGAGCGTTTATAAAGGGCTTTGCATTTTCAAAATCCCACGAATCGCTGCCGCTTATGCTCAAAGCTGATACTGCAAGAAAGGGCAGCAGCTTTTGGGCGGAATGGTCAATTTTACTTATTTCCGTAAGACAGGTGTATTTGTCATATCCGGTATAGTAATTTCTGATGTTTTGGTGCTGTTCTATAAGGTTTTTGGCAAGCTCCGTATAATATTGGTCGGAAAGCGATAAATCATTGGTCTCGCAAGGACTTACAGCGTTTCCGATGAAACTCTCCAATCCTCCCGAAACTCCCGAACCCGACAGTCCCAGTACAGGAAACATTACAGGCACAAGCAGTCCCAGTATGATAATAACAACGATACCGCCGCTTCTTTTTACAGCCGCTGCTGCAAGCTCTTTGATTTTATCCTTGACAGCTTCCTTTGATTTTTCCGCCAAGTTACTGTGAACAAGTTTTTGCTGTCTTTTTTTCTGTAGCATTTTATTCTGATTTGCCGTTGTACTTTGTTTTTTTGCAGTCTTTTTCTTTGATTGCTCTTTTGGTACGGCTCTTTTTGTGGGATTTTCTCTTAGCTTGCTTGCAGCCGTTTCAATGCTTTTCTCATTTTCCAGTTTGGTAAGCTGCTTTTTTAAAGCCTTTTCCCTAAACGCACGCTCCTTTTCATCAAGGACTTTAACAGTCCTGTTTGCGGACTGTATAGCCGTAACAGCAAAATCAGCCGCTTCCACCGCCGAATTATCACCACCGTCACGCATTGCCTTTCTGCGCATACTTTGAATGCCTGTACTTACAGCATATCCGTCAAGTTTTTTAGCAGTGTTCCATGCAGTCGCAGGAGTTTTACCCGTTATTTCCTCACGTCTAACAACAGGCTTTAATGCGAGCTTTGCCTTACCGTCTTTACTGACTGTAGAAACACGTCTGAAACTTACCTTGTATTCGTGTTTTTGGTTTAGCTTCAGCTTGTGTTTTGTCTTTTCAATTTTCTTATCGGTCTTGGTCAGAGTATCAGGCTTGGCTTCACCTTTTGGAACAGGAGCATTTTTTGATGTTTTTTCGCTTTTTGAAACGGTTTCAAATTTGGATTTACCCTCTGTCTTAGAAGTATTTTCGGATTTAGGGCTTTTTACCGTTTCAGATGTTCCTGAAGCTGTCTTTTCCTTATCGGTAAGAGTATCGGGATTTGCTTCACCTTTCGGAACAGGTTCTTTTTGAGAAGATTTTTTTTCATTCGGAGCTGTTTCGGCTTTTGAGATTACTTCTTCCTCGGAAACGTTCTCCGGTTTAGTATCTTCACTTTTTACAGGTGTTTCGGAAATGCCTTTTTTGTAGCTTTCAAGACGTTTTTTGGCTGCTTCATATTCTGCTCTTGCATTTTCAGCATTGAAATCCACAGCAGCCTTTTTCTCTTTAAGGCTGTTTTGTGCGTTTTGGAATTTCTTTTCTTCCTTTTGTGCAAGGTGCTTTGATACGTCCGTATCAACAATATCGTCTCCGGCTATATCACGTCTGACAGCTTTTTTGTACTTGGAATGATCGTCAAGTATTTTATATACGTCAATCATTTTCATTCCGATGACATACGCTGCTTCGGCAGCTTCATTCTCGGAAACGCCCTTGTTTATCTCCTCGGCTATCTTATTCTTTGCAATCTCAATACTGAAACTGCCTACACCCTTTGCCGTCTCGACTGCACCTGTTTCAACGCCCAGTGCTGCACTCTTAACTGCTTCTCCGGCAGTTTTTAAGGGTTTAGGGAAATTAACTCCCTCTATTCGTACTCTGTCGCCCAAATCAACAACAGCATGGATAACTCCGCCCTTATCGTAAATATCCTTTACTAACTTTGCAGGAATTATTATAGGAGCGGCGGCAACTTTTGCAGCAGTGGCAATGGTTTTTCCTGTCTTAGCAGTTATTTTTCCTAACTTGCTGTCTAACATTTTTTCTTGCAGCTTTACAGCTGCGGAAATGGGAACTGTAAGAGGAGTACCGACAGCCTTTACAAAGGGATTATCTGTACCGATACGGCGAATGCCGAGCATATTGACCGCAATGTACTTTTTCCGTTCTTTCGGTTTTTTCAAATCCTTTGCAGAAGTCACAGTCATAGTCTTGTCGTTCTCATCAAGAACAATATGCGGTTTAAGCTTGTATTTTCCGCTTTCGTCATACACTCTTTTAAAAATGATTTTCTGCCGTTTTTTCTGCTCTTTTTTCGTGGTATCACGGACAAATTCATAGGTTACTCTGCCTGTAGCCATATCTTCATTTCTCCGCAGTTCCGCACCTGTCTGACTTTTATAGCCCTCAGATTTATCGGCAAGCCTTTGCAGAAAACTGTCCTCATTGGATTTTAACTTGTTCTGAATTTCCAACACATCAATTTCGGCATTTTTCAGCTTGCTTTCCGCAGACTTTACAGCAGCTTCAAGGGCGGTAAGACGTTCATCACGTTTATCCATATCACCACTCCTCATATCTCCGATTCAAGCGGCTTGGTAGTCATCAGCTTGTACAGCTTTGTGTCTCTCGGAAATTCATCTTCAAAGGGAAGTATGCTGCCGGAAAAGTAGATAAGTCCGTGTCCCTGCGGTGTTTCGGTTATATACTGCTGCTGTGCCGGAGAGATTTTCAGACGTTCGGAAAGTATCTCCCTGTCACCGGAAGCCTGTTTGAGCATTATAACGAAGTCAGAGTTTTCAAATATGGCTTCAACCTCTGATGAAGCAAGGAAGTCCTTGACGTTCTGAGTAATGCCTGTAGGTATTCCTCCCCATTTTCTGAAACGTTTCCACATTTCAACGGAATATTTTGCGGTCTGAGGTTCTTTTAAAAGCAGATGAAATTCGTCCATATAGTACCATGTAGCCTTATTTCCTCTGTTTGTCGATACCTTGTTCCATACTTGGTCTTGAACTATGAGCATACCGAGCTTGCGGAGGTTATTTTTCAGTCTCTTGACGTTAAAGCAAACTATCCTGCTTTTCAAATCAACGTTGGTACGGTGATTGAAGATGTTCAGAGAACCGTTTACATATATCTCCAAAGAGTTTGCCACACGTTTTGCGCATTCTTCTCCGGTATCGTATAACGCTTTCTGCAAATCACCCAGTATAGGCATATTCGCATAAAATTCCTCATCACTTGCGTTTTCCATTCTTGCAAAATAGTCAGTGTAAAGTTTTTTTACACAGCGGTCTATTATGGATATTTCCTCACTGTCAAGACCGTATTTTCCGCTTACAATGACCTCGCAAAGAGAAAGAATAAATTCCGATTTAACGCCTATAACGTCATCGTCCTTTGAGTTTCGCTCAATATCCATAAGATTGATATAGTCCTTGCTTGACGTGGACAGCTCAATTACCTGACCGCCAAACTCCTGTACAAGGGGATAATATTCGTCCTCCGGATCACAGATAACAATGTCGTCATCGGTAACAAGAAAGACGTTGCATATCTCACGCTTTACGGTAAAGGACTTGCCTGAACCCGGTACACCTGTTACTATGCCGTTCGGATTGGTGAGATTTTTCCGGTTTCCCATTATCAAGTTAAGCGAAATGGAGTTCAGTCCGTAATACATTGCTTCTCCGTCCATGAAAATCTCTTTGGTTGAGAAAGGGAGAAATACAGCAGCAGAGCTTGTTGTAAGCCGCCGTTCTATTTCTATTCTGTTTTCGGCAAGAGGGAGAATTGAGGCAAGTCCCAAATCCTGCATATTGTCAAGGGGAATAAGTTTGCAGTTGGCTTGCAAAACCTTTCTGTTAAGGCGTTCATTGAACACTTCCAGTTTCTTTCTGCTGCTGCTGAAATTGGTAACAAGAAAAGTTACCAAAAACATTCTCTCGTTTTTGGTTTCTAAATCGTCAAGAAGCAGTTCAAGCTCCTTTAAGTAGGTTTTCATATCGGGGGGCAGTATGTCCATATCGTACCCCTGCTGTGCAGCTTTTTTCTGTTCGTCAACTTTCATTCTCTCCACATTGGACAGCTTCATTTTTACATATTTCTTTGCTTCCAAGTTATCAATAGCCGTAAAGTGCATGGTAAATGCAATCGGATTATCTGCACTCATAAGCTGTGTGAGAAATCTGTCCGACATTTCCGAAGCAATGAGGTTTATGGAGTAAGTCGAACCGTAAAACTTACCGCAGCCGAAATCATTCTTTCTGCGGAAATCAAAAGAGGAGGGAGCTATGTAGTCTTTAGGCATAAAACCGCCCTCAGCCATTTTGTCAAAATCGCAGATAAACGGTTCTTTGGAATACTGATGAAGCATTTTATACATTGCAAACAACCGCTCCTCGCCGTTTAACGGTGCAGCAGCCACGCCAAAGGATTTAAATATGCCGACTATATCCTTTTCAATACCTGTAAGTTTCCGCCGAGCCTTTTTAAGCTCCGTTTCAACTACCGAGAAAGTTATGTAGCTTACTCTGATAAAGCCGTTGTTTCCCTTAGCAAGCTGTGTCCGGAGCATTTGTGCATATTCCTGTCTGATGTCGTTGAATTTATCCTTATGGTCAGGTATCTGAATAATATCCTCAAAATCGTCATCATTGGTAAGATTAACAACAGAAATCTGAAATTTCACGCTGTTGTCAAAGGAATTGAGCAAACTGCAATATTTGGCAAAAATATTCTGCTGCTTTGTTATCTCCGCTATTTCGTAATCAGCATCATAGAACTGCACCGTTTTACTGTACCGTGTTTCCGTTGCCTTTTGCTTGCCTGTGATAAATGCAAGCAGGGAAAACTTCCGGTCTGTTGATACGGCAATTCCGTCTTTTGTCATATAGTCAAAGGGTATAGACTGCTGTGCCGTCTTGGGTATTTTTCGTTTCTGCTGCTTTTCCTTTTCGGCAACCCTTTTCTTTACCGACGAATATTCTTCCTTTGTAAGGGGAACTGTTTTGCTTTTCTTAGGTTTAGATTTGTTTTCTGCCTGTTTCAAGCATTTTCACCTCTTTCTTGTATTCAGATTCGACAGTCATAAGACGGTAGACATTTTCCGTTCTATACGGTCGTATTTTAGGACATATGTTATGCCTGATTAGGTTTGCTGCTATTTTTTCAAGCGTGAATATTCCGTATTTTGAATACATTGCCGTCAGGAAAAAAGGACTTCCGAAACAGAAAAGCAGCACTGTTGCCGCAGATGTTCCGATAGTCTTGTATGTCAGCCAGTATGTCGATAATCCTACTGCCAGTCCCAAACCAAAGAAAACGATTTGCCGCTTTGTCAGCTTTCCGACAAGAGTGTCCTTGATATTGTTCATGTCTTTTGGTATTTTTACATATAAAGCCATTTTTTCTCCTTTCATTCCGCCGCTGTATCAGTGTGCGCCGCATATTGATTTTGAGATACTGCCTGTTTTAAGAAGTGTAAAGCAGCAGATAATGCTGTAACAAATCCATTGCAGCAATACTTCCGTCAGAGATTTAAGTCCTTTCACTTCTTCAAGTCCTGTAACATTTGATGTGAACAGCGTTACATATATTGACAATACCACTACTATGAAGAAAGCCTGAAGCGCAAGGGCAAGGATATTTTTCAGAAATGAATATCCGACATTATTCCATTCCTTGTTGGTCATGGTTGCAAAGGGGATAGGAGCTGCACTGAAATATATCAGTATCTCTATCATTCGCCCTGCTGTTACTACCATAACGATAACCATTACCGCTATAGAGATGATATACACAATCAGAGACAGTATACACGCAATCCCCAAATCGCCTATCGAAAGTGACGACAGTACATTCTTGAATCCACTTGAAGATAGAGTTTCCATTTCCTCTATTGCTTCTCCGTTTAGTTTTTCGGAAGCCGTCTTTGCTATCCAAGCCCCTATCTCAAAAAATGCTTCGCAAATTGTAAAGGAATTGTTCATGAAATATATCGCCACCCACCCCTTTATTCCGAACCTCAGAAATATCCCAAGGTCAAATTCTTTCATATTATTTGAATCCATTACAGCGGAAATAAGGTCATAGCAGATGATTATTGCAAGAATAGATACAGCAAGAGGGATTATAGCTGTTTCAGATATTGTTTTCAAAGTTGTGAATACTGTTCCGCCATTCCATTCCTGCGGAGTTTCGGTTACGCTGTCTCCCATTAAGTCAGCAACGTCTGTAATTGTGTTTCCGGCTCTTACAAGGCAACTCTGAGCCATACCGCTTAGGGTATCGGTTATGAAATCCTCTATAAAGTCCTGTACCTTTTCTACTACATTCGCCAAAATTTCACCTCCTAAAAGGATTTATGCCGTTGCCGAACCGTTTCGGCAGCGACATAAATTTTAATCTTATGTGTGTGTAATTAAGAGATTGTCACCGTGACAATTTATGCCGCAATGACACAGTTGCTTATGTTTGGCAGATATTTTTATCAGCTGCTCTGTCCTCCGCTTGAATTCATGAGGCTTGTGAGCTTCGGAATAAGAATTGTTGCAAGAAGAACGATACCGCCGCCCGACATGAGCTGCTTGATACCTTTGTTTTTGCCCGGTCCGTTATCATCGCTGTATGCTTCGAGGAGATTGAAAATGCCCAAAGCTCCCACGCCAGCACCGATGAGAACGAGAACTGTCTGCAACGCACTTACTGCGTCTGAAAAAAATCCAAATCCGTCCATTTAAAAAAACTTCCTTTCTGATTTGACGATTAGAAAACCATTCGGGACATGATTTCTATTGGTTCGTCCTTTTTTATTTTGAGATTTGATTTGATATATCCCGTTATATCAAATGTGTTCTTAGGGTCAAAATCCGATAATTCGGGGTATCTGTCATGCTTCGTAATGTCAAATTTGTCCGAATAGAACGGTCTTGTACCACGAATCTGTAAGATACATTTGCCGCCGTCCATTACCGCAATTTCGTCCTGACTCATCAACTCCCTTCCTGTTTTATTGTAATTAGTCCCGGATGACGGTGACTGTCCTTGTGTTTGCGATGTGGTGAAAAGGTCAATAGTCTGCTTTCCTAAAATTTCGGACAACTCCTTGAGTGTTGACTTTTCCTTTCCGCCGAGAAACAGCTCGGTGTCACAGTTGCCGATAATGGTATCGGCATTATCCTTGTAAATCGCTTTTAACTGCGATTTGGACTGCAAAATTATACTTGCCGATATTTCACGGCTTCGTATCGTGGCTATGAGCTTGTCAAAGTTCGGTATCTGACCGATGTTCGCAAACTCATCTAAGAGACAGCGGACGTGTGTAGGCAGTCTGCCGCCGTATTTATCATCAGCAACGGTACAGAGCAGATTGAAAAGCTGCGTGTACATCATTGCAATAATGAAGTTGTATGTGGTTGATGTGTCCGAAACTATGACAAACAAGGCGGTTTTCTGTCCCTCGTCTCCCAGTTTGTCAAGCTCCATTTCGTCATATGACATCATCTTTCTGACCTTGTCTATATCAAACGGTGCAAGTCTCGCACCGCAGGAAATAAGGATAGATTTGGCGGTCTTTCCTGCCGCCAGCTTGTATTTTTTATACTGTCTCACGGCAAAATGGTCTTCGCCCTTTTTCCGTTCAAGCTCCTCAAAGGTCAGGTCAACACGGTTCTTGAATGTTTCATCGTCCTCTCGTGTTTCACATTGGTTGATGAGCCAAAGAAGCGTGGCAAAGTTTCTTTCTTTTTCCGGAAACTCGTAGTAGATGAGAGCGATAAACGATACATAAAGCAGACGTTCCGCTTTTACCCAAAAGTCCTCGCCGCTTTTATCGCCGTCGCCTTTGGTGTTGGTTATTATGGTGTTTGCAAGGTTCAGAATATCCTCCTCGCTGTGTATGTATGCAAACGGATTATAGTGCATTGACTTATCCATATTTATCGTATTGATTATTTTTATCTTATATCCTGCCTTTTGGAGCATTTTTCCGCATTCCAAGACTACCGTGCCTTTAGGGTCGGTAACAACATAGGAGCTGTGCATTTGCATTAAATTTGGCTTTACAAAAAATCTTGTCTTACCGCTTCCCGAACCGCCAACTATGAGAATGTTCTTGTTTCGGGCATATTTGGGATTAGGGGGTCTGCCGTTCATAGTCAGGCTTTCGGTTTTTGTAAGGATTATGTTATTAGTCGGGTTATTTCCGTCAACATACGGCTCTATGTCCTTTGCATTTCCCCAACGGGCAGAGCCGTATTCTTCCTTGTCACGGAAATTCTTTCTGTTTTTCCTCTTGATATTCATGTAAATTCCCACAGCCGCAGCGGTTACGATTCCTGCTAAAATATCACTGCCGTTTATACTCGGCAATGGATTTGCAAGCATTTTGTTTATTCCCGTCATCATCTCGGCTGTTAATCCGTAAATCCTGTAAGCGTTGTACAGCTTATTTCCGAACCAAGCGAAAATGAGTAGGGGAAGCAGCCTTATAAACGTTTTCTTGTCAAACTTTTTGGGATTAAACAATCCTTTTATGTCAGCAAGTATTTTCGCAGGAATGCTGTCGGGAGAAAGAATAGATTTTGATTTACTTTTTGCCATATATCTCACCTTTCCATGACATTAGATTTGGCTTTACGAAAAATCTTGTCTTACCGCTTCCCGAACCGCCGAAAATAAGCGTATCTTTGCTTCGGGCGTATTTGGAATTGGACGGTCTGCTGTTCATAGTCAGACTTTCGGTTTTAGTCAGAATGATATTATTTGTCAAATTACCGTAATCAACACTGTCGGGAGGAAGAAATGATTTTGATTTTTTACTGGTCATACTTCTCACCTTTCCAAAGAGTTACGTTCTTTTTTACGCTGCTTGTTTTTGTCAAGCTGCCTGTCATCTTTTTCCCTATTGTGTGCAGACAGGTCAATAGCCATAACTTTTTTCTTACTGAAAAGCGTTTCCTTTCTGTGGGTCTGATTGTAGGAATATTCCTTGAAAGCCCTTTGCATAGTTTCCAAGTCCTTTCCCTTAAAGCACACAAGGTATTGCTTCTTACCGTTCTCGTCCTGAATACGCTTTAAAGCATATGTCAGGTCATATTTTCTTGCAGTCTGAGAAAAACTTCCTATATTGCTGTCTGAAACCTCTATGCTGTCGAGTTTTCCTGTTTTCGATAGCTTGTTAAGGCTTGTTTTGCCCTCTGTCTGACTGTTGGTCATGCTGTTTATCATTTCACTCACAGCCTTTGCAAATATTTCAGGGGTCATTTTGGCGCACTCAACAATAATTCCCAAGGTTTTTCTGTTTTCACTGTCAAACATAAGATAATCGCCCCCTGCTGTTTGGAAAACCATGCTCATAGTCATAATCTGCTTGCAGACTGTCATTGTTTTCTTTAAACTGAAAATCACTTAACGAGTTCCATATACAGGTCTTTATATATGCTCTCGAATTTCCTATATCCCGTCTTCGTTCAGAAAGTATCTGAGACCACTCGCTTTTGAAAGAGTAAAGCCATTCCATAGGAGAGGAATTGTGCATGATGTCATTTATGATGTCTATTATCTGATAATATTTTACTGTTTGCTTATCAAGTATGCAATAATCATTTTTCAACATTTCTACAATTGATTTTATTACCGTGTCAAGTAATATTCTCGTTTCCTTGTCACTGTCATCATAATAACTGCTGTAAGAGAAAATAAATTTTAATGCTTCTCTCATAGCCTGTGGATTGGATTTCAAACTGTATGGCAGATTGCACTTGTAAACGTCTCGTTTTCTTTCATCATAATCCCACAAGCATGATTCATCTTCCGGTAATTCCTTGTATAGGTTAAAATAATGCTGGGCAAACTCGTGAGCGTTTATATCTGTCATAATATTCCAAAATGGTATTTTATCATTTTCTTGCTGTGTTCTGTCAGTCTGTCCGTCAGCGTAAGCGAAAGATTGATTGATTGAATCAGTATCACTAAAATCAGTATTATTAGATTCAGTATTATTATATATAATACGTTCAGATTTTTCCCCTCCGATGTTCACGTTTTGCCTATCCCGATGTTCAGATTTTTCCCCTCCGGTGTTCATATTTTTCCCGTCCGGATGTTCAGATTTTTCCTCTCCGATGTTCAGGTTCTCCACGTTCGGATGTTCAGTCTCAGATTTTTCTTTGGTCTTAGGTGCATATTTAAGTGCAGTTGAATAGTCAAGCAGATATATAATATCTGGATTGTTCATACCCTGTCTTGTGCGGTCTATGAGACCTACTCCGTCCTTTATATCAAGTTCCTTTAATGCCGAACGTACTGTTTTAATACTGCACCCTAAAAGCTGCTGAAGCTCTTTTTGAGGAAAGAGTATATAAATCCTGCCCTCGCTGTCCTGCCAACCTTTTGACATGGACAGCTTTGTACGGTCAAGCATTATGCTGTATACCATTTTTGCCGTATTGGATATTTTGCTTATCTCCTCGTCCAAAAAAAGCGTTTTGGGGACTTGATAATTCTCAAACTTCATGCTTTCCATATCATGAAAATACGCAAATCTTGAATATGGTGACACATCGTCAGAGTTTCGGCAAGTATTGTCAATAGGTCTTGCAAAATTTTTGACGTATATGCGGTCGCTTTTGCCTATTCCGATTTTCTGTTTGCGTTCTATCAGCCCAACGCCTTTTGGTTCATCAAGTTCGCTGAAATAGTCTGATACCTTAGTTCTGCCACAGCCCAACAGCTTCATTATATCAGCCTGAGCGAAATGCAGATAAACCTTTCCATCTTCGTCGATGAAGCCGTTCTTATAACTGGACTTCGCTCTGTCAAGCAGAATGCAATAAAGGAACTTGGCGTTTATTGATAATTTTTTCAGTTCCTCATTTTCAAAAAGGAGTTTAGGTAGTGTATAGTGTATGTATTGTTCCGCTTCTCTGTTATAGAAATAATCAAAGGACATTATTTCACTTCCTTTCTATCAGATTGTCTTATTTTCCTTTCAGAATGCTGTGGAGGTCTGGAGCGAGTGAAATTATTTCGTCTCTTATCTTCTCGGCAATAACGATTGGCTGCTTGAACTTGCAGACTATATCGCTTATCGTTATCTCCGACAGTCTTTTCTGTGCATATTCAAGTCCATAGGGCAGATATTCTGTTACAGCCATTGAAAAGCACAGCTTTGTTTCCTGCATTATATCCGTTCTCCACATAATGGATACAGGAATATAGTAATAATCTTCGTCATAGTTCACATATGGAACTTTACCTTTTTGGGCAGTTACTGTAACGGGCATATTTTTTCCTCCTGATTTCTTTTTTGATTGGTGTTTCAATAAAAAACGGCAGTAAATTTCTTTACCGCCGTGTATATCTCTATTTAGTTTAACGTGAGTTCGACAGAAAAAATCAGTCAAGCAGGCCTAAAAAGCCCTCCTG
>CAMWVV010000042.1 GCA_947177755.1 uncultured Ruminococcus sp.
CTTTCTGCCTTACTTCGGGCAATGTGGATGACAGAAACGAAGCTGTGATGGATTCGCTGACGAAAGAAATATTCGGGAAACTGTTTGCTGACAGAGGCTATATTTCTCAGAAGCTGTTTGAAAAGCTTCTGGAAAAAGATATTACGATTGTCACCAGAGCAAAGAAAAATATGAAAAACAAGCTGATGGATTTACACGACAAACTTATGCTCCGCAAACGTGCTGTAATTGAATCTGTTAATGATTTTCTGAAAAACATCTGTGATATAGAGCATTCCAGACATCGCAGTGTAACTAATTTCCTTGTCAATCTGATTTCTGCTTTAGCAGCTTACTCTTTTCTTCCTAAAAAGCCCTCTGTCTGTTCTGTTCCTAATATGCAGGAGGGCTTTTTAGGCCTGCTTGACTGATTTTTTCTGTCGAACTCACGTTAAATAAGTTAAGTATAATTTATTTAATTGGCTGACCTGATTTCAGAATAGCCGTTCCATGCAAATACAGATTTTTTACTTTCATCAGCATATACTTCCTCTACATTGCAGATATAAAGATAATGGTCACCGGTTTCAATAAATTCTTTCAGACTGCATTTAATGGCAACGGTACTATGAACAGGAATTTTTATATCACTTTCCGGAATGTCCTGTAAAGCTATTCCATATTCGGTTACCTTGTTGGTTGTTCTGCCTGTTGACATTCCGCATTTCATGACCTCATCAGCAATTTCCTCCGATGGAATTGTGAGAATTACTTTTCCTGTTTCTCTTACACGTTCTCCGCTGTATGACGTTTTTGCCATTGCATAAGCAATCATATTCGGATTATAGGACAGATAAGTCCACCAAGATACTGTTGCAAGGTTTGTAGTGCCATCAGGTTTCTGTGTACATACCAATGTAACAGGATTAGGTGATGTCAGCTTTGATGCCTGCGGAAGACTGATTTTGTTCATAATAAAAACTCCTTTCAGATTTATTTAATTGATTTTCCAAGTTCAAAAGCGTCATTAAGTTCCGGTTTTCCTTCAATATCACCGATACCCATAACACCTCCACAAAGAACTTTACCTATACTTTTCCAACCAAGATGCTTTTCAAGCCGGTCATACCAGTATAAACTTTCCTCAAAGCCGTATCCTTCGGCTACCATGATGAATATACTTTCCTTTTTAGGATTGCGATAATCAGGGTCACATTCTGCCACTGCAAAGAGTCTATCAAAAGCACATTTTAGCTGACCGCTGATTGTCCAGTAATAAAGAGGTGAAGCGAGTACTACAATGTCGGCTTCTTTGTAAAAAGGATATATTTTTTCCATGTCATCTTTCTGTACACATGGACTTTCAGGGGTTTTGCCTCCGCCGAAACAGCCTTTACAGCCATTGATATTCATAGAACCAAGAAAAAATTCTGTGACTGTATGTCCAGCACTTTCAGCACCTTTGGTAAATTCGGCAGTTAAAGCAGAAGTATTTCCTTTAGTGTGAGGACTTCCATTCAGGATTATAATTTTTTTGCTCATAAGATACCTCCAAAAAGTTATTTTCTTTCAACATGATTGACTTTATTCCGGTCTTTTGATATAATTATAACAGATATTAATAAAAAGTCAAGTACGCACATTGAGGTAATATACTTACCTTTAAGAAAGTACAGGAGGTTTCTAAAGTGGAAAAAAGATGTATTGCAAATGAAAATTTAGAAAATACCGGTTTCAGTTACACACTATCGTTAATCAATGGAAAGTACAAAATGACAATTCTTTACACGCTTATGGAATTTGGTGTTGTCCGTTTCAATGAAATGCAAAAGTATATCGGTTCAATTTCATATAAGACACTGAGTACTAATCTGAAAGAACTTGAAGCTGACCAGCTTGTACACCGTGAGGAATATCCGCAGATTCCGCCTAAAGTTGAGTATAGTTTGACAGAACGTGGCAAATCTCTGATTCCTATTTTGGATTCTATGTGTGAATGGGGATATTTACATCGTATATAACAAATATTTATACAAGATATATCAATGTATACCATGTATACATAATAAGCAATAACTATTAAAGATAATTTCCGATGAAAATGAAATCCCACCCGAACTCAACACAGGCTATCCTGAACGCAAGGGCATTATATCCGGACTGTTCGCTTGCCGATTTATACGACGAATTAGCAGTGCCATCTGAACTCCGCAAGGCACATCAGGCGAATGACTTTGCTGTGATGAACGCTTACGGCTTTGACAGAAAAATAACTGAATCAGAAAGTGTAGCGGAACTTATGAAGATTTATCAGAAATTGACTTCAAAAAAATGACTGAAAAGTGTATACATCTGTATACATAAATTTCCTTATTTTAAGCCATGTATACAAGAGAATACATAAAAAGAAAAAAGAAGGGGATAATAAAACGCCCTCTTTTTACTCCAGAAAAGAAAAGCAGTCGGAGAATAGCCCCAACTGCTTTTCTATTACTTTCGGACAAATCCGTTGTTATGGCAAATGACGTAATATAGCCTGAAAGTCTGATTTTTCTGCTTTTTGAGAGTTACTTTTAAACATTTTTGTATAAAAGAAAATCAGATAGACCAATAATAAGTGTGATTTTTTTAATAAATGTTTTTGCCAATTATTCGATAATTGATAACATCATAATAATTGGCGTTATATTTATAGTTATAAGCATTATACAATCTAATAATAACATTGGAAAACATATAATATCTGGAAGTTTTTTTGTTGACAATAACAAATCTAAAGGGAAAAATATGGCTATGATGATAATAAATCTTAGTATTAAATAAAGTATAGCTTTTAATATACACCCCCCCGTGTCAAGTCCCCAATACTGATTGAGAAAACAAACGTCCGCTATAAATGGCAATAAAATCCAATTAGATATCAGAAACAATACAACAGGCATACATCCGCCGTTTAAGTGAGCAGTATATTTTTTAAATGGTTCAGAACCATAAGCATAAATACGTTCCCACCATTCAGATGTTATTGTAACAAAACAAACAATCAACAAGACGGCTTCAAGTATTCCCCATAAAAGCAGAATGTCATTGAGTGAAGATTTTGAAGCGATTTCATTTTTTAACTGAGTAAAATGAAAAATTAATTTTTTTAAGTATTTATAAAAATATTTCCAGTATTCAGTAAATTTATATTCTTTCTTTCCGAGTTGCTGTTTTTCTTTTTCTTCGGGACTTTTTCTGCTATTTGTAGCAGTTTCTGTATCAGATGATAAAACTTCCTTTAACTTTTTTATTGTTTGTCCATCAACGATTCCGTCAGCGGTCAGTCCGTACTGAGACTGAAACTCTATAACAGCTGATGTTGTTTTGTCTCCGAAACTTCCGTCAACCTCCAGATTTGCACCTGTAATCATATTCAAAGCTGTCTGCAACCAACATATTTCTTCACTTTTACTACCTTTTTCTAATACTGAAGCATCATCAGGACAAGGGTAGTCTATAGTATCATAATCACTTGTTTCTTCTGCATTAGCTAATAAGGAATATGTAGGAACGTTCATTTGAAAATTAATGATATACAATACTGATAATAATATTATATATATAATTAATTTTATTGGCATATTTTTTGATTTTTTATAATTCATTATAATCTCCCTGTTTATTATACATTACATATATCTATTCTCACTGTTGAAGAATATCAATCGATAGCTAAAAAATGGAAAAAAGCGTGTTAGTATATGTATACAATTTAATCGGAGCATATTATAATGCTCCGATATATTTTTATTATTTAATCAATCATTCGTTAAGCCACTGATAGACAGCTACAATACGGAGACTGTTTATTTCTTCCTGTGTCAAATCTCTGAAGTTTTTGTCTTTCAGAACAGGATTTGTACGAGGGTGTTCTCTGACGAAGCCGACAGTAACAGTTGAATTTCTGTATGTGCAGACGTGTCCTGCTCCTGCATCGCTATCAACGTAAATCGGCTCTGCACCGAACATAGCTACAATATCACCGTAAGTTGTACCGTCGCCGATTGCTATGTGTTTATCAGTGTAAGTGATAAGGTTATCAATGTTTTCCGTGAACATTGTGTCTTTTCCTGTTGCAGTAACAAAAGGTTTCTTTTCGCCGTTTACGGTGATTTGTTCTCCAGCACCGCTACCATTCATAGCCATACACTTTGAATGAAGTCCTCTGAACCAGTTGTTTACATATTCAACGGTTATAAAATCAAATGCCCCTTTTGATTTAGCTATTCCGTAATTTTCCTGATTTACTTCAATTTCTTCAACGTTTTTGTTTTCTCCGAATATAAAAACTTCTCCTAACGGACTTGCTTTAAAAGCAATATATACATCATCAAAAACTCCGTCTTTTATAAGCTGTCCTGTAGTATACAGTCCTGCCTGTTCGTTGAAGATGTTTCTGATTTCTTCATCTCCGTAAGCATTGGCAAGATTGGTAATGTCAAACTCTTTACCGTCAACAGTAATCAGTCCTAAATTTATATCATCTGATACCTCTGTTGCTTCTTTCGGGACAAAACAATAATCAAAAATTTCTTCTATTCCGTCTCCATAATATTTCTTTGTAAAATCATTGACTTTCGGTTTCCTGTCTTCGATAGGTATTGTTGTTGCAACAGGCGTCGTTGTTGTTGTTTCAGCAGAAGCAGAAGTTGTGGCTTCGGTTGTCTCCGTCTCTGTCTCTGCAACGGTAGTAGCCTCTGTTGTTGATACCTGTTCAGTCGACATAGGTATTCCAGACATTTCTTTCTTTACAGGTGTTTCCGAACTTTTTCCACAGCTTGTGAGAGCTGTTGCCATAAGCAGAACGGCAACAATATTTTTATTAAAATTTTTCATATAATATTCTCCTTGTCAGGTCTTAATATACTCCCTCCGCCGTTGAAGACAGAGGGAGTATTAAGAAAGAAGTTTGAAGATGTCATATTCTGATATGATTATTTAACCATTACAGCAGGTTTTGCTTCCATTATCATGTTATGCTTGTCCTGCTCCCATACATTAAGGGCTTCCTTAAAAGTATCTGCTCTCATATCGACCAGTATCATGTATATACCGACCATGTTAACAGAATTACGGTATGAAAAAGGAATAAAGCTGAGTTCTTCAGAATCGGATATCTTTGTCATCGCATCTTTGGTGACTATGATTTTCTTCTGATTGGCTCTATATCCGAATATTGCTATCACCAGAGGAGCATAAAAGATAAAAGCACCCTCTATAAAGCCTAAAAAGCCCCCCATACTTTTAACAGACAGACATACAACGAGGGCAAAAACTACCATAAATGTTAAAAAGGCAATTACCTTTTTTAATTTATCCTTTGTCTTTTCATATTTGGCGGATTTGTTCTCCAGTGAACTGAGTTCATTTACAAGTGGCATTGCCTTCTGGAATTTTGCTAAAAGTTCTTCTCTTTCGTTCATAATAAAACTCCTTTCTTATTTTTTATCATAAAGTGATTCTTCCAGTGCAAGCCCTGCAAGCGACATTCTCTGACCGTCATATCCGCTGACAAGAATATCTGCATCAGCTGAAACGTCAACAGTCTCCTTGCCACAGCCTGTAAGACCTGCACATACGCATAGTAGCGTAAAACACGCTAAAATTGCCTTTGATTTTCTTTTCATACAACAACTTCTTTCTTTTTTGTCCCCGTTTCTCTGCGAGATTACGGGGATTTTTGGTAATATTATTAATACGGAATATTGTTTCAGTATTGCTTTCTGACAAGATGTTACAAAAATCCCGTATAATAAACTGATTATAACATATAACATTCCTGAAAGTCAATAGTTATTGTACCAAAATTCCAAATATAGTCTTACTTATTTATGTTAAAATTTATGTAAGACAGGGGGTGAAATTATGGAAATGAGTGACTTCGGGAAAAAACTAAAAGAACTCCGTAAAGAAGCAGGACTTACACAGAAACAGCTTGCAGACAGATTATGGCTTAAAAAGTCCACCGTAAGCTACTACGAGCAGTCTGTGCATTATCCCTCTCCTGAGATAATAGTGAAACTTTCCAATATATTTCATGTCACTACTGATTATCTGCTTGGAATTGAAGAGAAAAAGCAGACGATTGATGTAACTGACTTGTCTGATGAGGATATTGAATTTCTGGAAAATGCTGTAAAACTTCTGAGGAGAAAGAACCGTCCCGACTGACATTCCCATCAAGGAAATCCAGTGATTATATCATAGCACAAAAACGGCGGATAGTCGTTGATTGGCAATCAACATTGCCAAAATCAGTTTTTTTGTATGTTTCTACAAATATCCGCATATCAGAAGACAAAAAAATGCCGTTTTACACAAAACGGCATAATTTTTTATTTTATTATCTTAATCTTTGTTGTATCCACCGGACGACCTTCCGCCGATAACAAAATCCGGATGTTCGTCCGATATATCGTTGTTGAAGTCTGTCACTCTGTCATATTTTTTCTTTCTTAACTGCTGTTCAATAAAGCGGTCGTGTTCGGTTATCGGATAGCTGAATCCTGCTGAATTTATAAACCTCTTACGGTCATTGACAGTAAGTTCAAGGGCTATTGCAAGGGAGATTACAACATTTCTGGACTTCCCGTTATATTTATGTTTTTTTATCGTCGAAATAGTGCTTTTGTCTATGTTTGCCTTTTCGGCAAGCTCAGTGGCTGTCCCTGGATATCTTTGTATATACTCATAGAAAAACCATGAACTGTTGTTCATATCTTCATAGAACTGTTGCATAAGAGTTTTTTTATTGTATATCGTTTCTATTTCTGCGGTTCTGACAAGGGTGTTACCATATGAAAGAGATTTTTCCATCTGTGCCTTGATATATTCCTGCTTTAATTTTTTTATATCTGTGTTCTTTCTGCTTAATATATATGACTTATTATAGCTTTCACAAAAAATCTTTCCATTATTCACGATAGCATATATTTTTCTGTTACTCAGTGCGATATTCTGCAAATAAAGTTTTTCCAGAAGTTTGTATACTTCGTCCTGTTCTTTTATGCTATAATAACCTAATAATAAAGGCTGTATAAGGATTCTCTGCACTTTGAGTTTCTTTACACATTCAAGAAAAGATTCCATGCATATTCCATAAAGGTTTTCCCGCCATTCTTCATAGCTCTTCTGGTTCATATTCCTGTTTTTCCAGTGCATTGCACAAACAAAGATATAATATACTCCTTTTGCTTCGGAATATACAGCTTCAGACTTTCCAGGCTCAAACTCAAAATCTGTTAATTGGTCTAGCTTTTCTTTTATATCGTACCTCCAGTTCAGTATATCTATATTATAAGGTGCTGTTATACCTTTTTCTGACTGCTTTACAGGAATAACATAAGCATCAAAGTTATAAAAATCCTTGTCGAATCCCATACATATATATTTTATAGGCATATATTTCACTCTCCTGACTATGTAAATTCCATTTTTTGCTTGAAAACAGTAAACAAATAACCTGCAAAGTGTTGAAAATACTCTACGCTTTTTTTGTTAGATAACTTCTATTTCACCATAGATTATATCACAAACTTCCTGAAGAATATCGTCCGGCAAATGCTCTACAAATATATAGCCTCTTGAAACAACGTCCAACGACTTAATATGCTGACATAAAATGCTTCCGGTGGTAGTGGTTCTGGTGTCCAGTTTGATGTGCAAAGGGAAGTCGTTAAGAGTATTGCTTATTGGACACACTATAACAAGATTTGTTTTCTGATGAAATACTTCATTGCTTACAACTAAAGCCGGTCTGTACCCAGCCTGTTCGTGACCTGATTGCGGATTGAAGTTGAGTTTTATTATATCCCCCTGTTTAAGATTTACCATATTTCTTCTCCCTGAGGTTCTCCCCAATCGTATTCACCGTTGGGAGTTTCACCTGTATAACCGGCGAAACGTTCAGCAAGCGAAATGTGTTTTTTAGTTGCTTTCTTAATGATAATGCTGTCATCTTTGACTGTTATTGATACATCAGAGTTGGCATCAAGGTTGATTTGCTCCAATATAAACTTTGGTATGCGAATACCCTGACTGTTTCCCCACTTTTGTATTGTAGTGGTTGTAGTCATAAAATCAGTCCTTTCTGAATTATTTGTATATACTTAGTATACACTATCTTTTTAGTTTTGTCAATATGTTTTTTGAGATTGCAAAAAAGCAATGTATACAAATGTATACAATGTATACATTTGTATACAAGAACAAAAAGAGGGCAATAAAACGCCCTCTTTTACTCTAATATGTTATAGTAAAAATCGGAATAAAATACTATTGACATTTTGATAACTTTATTGTATAATAATAAGTGAAAGGACGTGAAAGAAACTTGCATGAGATAATTTTTTATGAGGACGAAAAGGGCAGAAGTCCTGTTCTTGACTTTTTAAGGGAGCTTGCAAAATCAAACGGCAAGGAAAATCGTACTCGATTACGAAAAATACAGGAGTATATCGGCGTGTTAGAAGAATACGGATCAACAATGGGTGAACCGTATATGAAGCATCTGAACGGCGACATATGGGAAATAAGA
This sequence comes from uncultured Ruminococcus sp., assembly GCA_947177755.1. Taxonomy (GTDB): domain Bacteria; phylum Bacillota; class Clostridia; order Oscillospirales; family Ruminococcaceae; genus Ruminococcus. Next base: position 8,558 of record CAMWVV010000042.1, read on the forward strand.
CCATTAAGAGACAGGATATTGTTTGCAGGAATTGTGGACGGAAAGTATGTGCTGTTGCATCAGTTTATGAAGAAAACACAAAAAACGCCTCCTCGGGAAATCGAACAGGCAAAGCGAGAATTAGCCGACTTTAAGAAAAGGAGTGGAATTGAATGAGTATTGAACTTAATGAAAACAAATTCACAACATGGAGTGATGTTGAAAAAGAACTTTTCACGCCCGAAGAAATCGCTGAAAACAAGTTGAAAGTCGCTTTGATAGGCGAACTTGTAAAGGCTCGTAAGGAAAAAGGCATTACTCAAAGAGAACTTGAAACTCTTAGTGGTGTAAAACAACCAGTCATTGCAAGAGTAGAAAATGGAAATACAACGCCGAACCTCAGTACTATATTGAAGATTTTACAACCACTTGGTAAGACATTGGCAATAGTTCCGATTGAAGAATAAACAAGAAAGGGGGATGTATTATAACTATTCGTAGAGATTGATTTTAACAAACCTCTGACTGATGAACAGAAGAAAATGCTTGAAGAACTCAAAACAAGACCAGTGACACCAGATGACGACTGTCCCGAACTTACAGTCGAACAGTTAGAGCAATTTGCACGTGTATCAGAAAAGAACCGTGAAGAACGCAGAAAGCAAACCGTAACACTTCGCTTATCTCCACAAGCTATACGCACTGCAAAATCTCTTGGCAAGGGTTATACTTCTGTCTTAAGTAGAATACTTGAAAATGCACTTACAGATGCAGAATTAATTAAACATTATTTATAATTACCGAAAACTATATGTAGCTTTTATCTAAAAAGAAAAAAAGGGAACAATTATGATTGTTCCCTTTCTTATTCCGACTGAAGTGATTACGATATTTTATACACCATATACCGTTTGCACGTCAGGATTTTTCCTACAGATAATTCATATTCCAAATTTTACTAAAATCGTTTCAAATTCACAATCAGTTGCGACATTTAGTACATCTTCATCATCGTCATAACATATAATTCTTTCAAAGTTACCAAATTTCTCGGCTAATTCATTAACGATTCTTTCGAGTTCGGCTTTTGTCTTCTTTGATGAAATTATTGCGTCATAATTAATGTCAAAAAATTTACATTCGGACACAGCACGTTCTATTTTTGATGATGTACATATACATATTGTAGCACCTGATTTTGTTATTTCGTCAAGAAGTTTCAAATTCAGCCGCAGCATATTGATATTTTCAAGAAAAATATTCAACTTAAGCTTTTTGATATAAAGAACATCTTCCTCTGAAAGTGACGACATACAGTTTCTGATTTCTTTTTCGGTAATACGCTTGTTATCTTTTAATTCAAGCGGAACATCAAAACCAAGTTGCTCCATGGCAGATATATACGAATAGGAATTTAGCTTGTCGCTGTCGATAAGTGTGCCATCAAGGTCGCATAAGATTAAAGTATTATTCATCTTGCTCAAATAAAGACAACGCAGGAAGAATTTGATTTTCAGAAATCTTTTGTAGCTCATTCTGAGTAATAACTTTAACATTTTCTTCTTTCAGCAAATCCCTGTTCAAATCAAACATCTCATCTTCGGAGTCCGTTTTTTCATTATACATGACATAACGTGTACGCATTATGTTACCCGATATATTCATGGCGTGACGAGAACCGCAATCACGTTTTTTTCCATCATCCGGGTAACTTATACCGCTTTTGTCTTCACGGTAGCTTGCAGTCAGAATAATAGTTTTGCTAAAATACGCCTGAAGCCTGTCACGTTCAACATATCTGCCGACAGCATCATAACGGTTTTTTGGCTGATCAAAATATTCGGTTATTAAAAGTCCTCCGCTTTCAATGATTTTCATTGCAAGATTTCTGTTTTTGGCTGGAGATATATGGTCAAGCGGACAGGGAAGCACGGCTATTGTTTTACCGCCATTTTCAATGCACGTTTCATGGCTTATCGCATCGCAACCTTCCGCCAATCCACTTACTATATTCATTCCCGATTTCACCAATTTGGCAACAAACTTTTTCTCCCGTTCGATAATACTTTCAGAAGGGTCAAGAACACCTATAACAGCAACATTTTTTTGGAAATTTTCCTCGTTCAGAAGCGAGATGGCTCCCCAATAGAGTAAGAGTTCGGGAGCACCTTTTTTGTTGGGTTTATTCTTCCTGTCTCTTTTTACCTCAATTTCATTACCGTTTCCGTCAAGAAAAAAAGGATAATCCGCATCGCCAGTAGAAACCGCCCCCATTGGTGCAATAAAATTATCCGATAAGTCATTAGCTTCAAACAGTCTTTCCCAGTATTCGACAGACTCTCCCGATTTTTCAGCCAACAATTTAAGAGTTTTATCTGAGCAACGCATAAAGTCCTCCTGTTACATTCCGTATCAGTGATTTTTATTAGTTTTGCACACCGTGTATAAAACAACATTCTTTGCATCATTATCAAAAAGATATTGTATACAATCTTCGTCAACATTTACGCCAGCTGTGTAAATATCATCTATTAATATTACATTCTTTCCTCTTACATTCCCATTAAGATTGCAGGTGTCTCTGGTTATGCCCGGATAAGGTTCTTTACCGGTTTTATTCAAATCACCATATTTTGTCTTCATAAGATGTGTTGTTTTGGTATCGTTGATTCTTTTGATAAATTCAGTACCATTTTCCACAGGATATCGTGAAACAGCATTTGATATTGCTTTTTTATTTAAGTACAACTGATTTTCTGCAAAATTTGCTTTTGACCTTGGCACCGCAACAACAACCCACTCCGGACTTTCTGTCATTAATTCATTCAAAATAATATTTAATCCTTTAGTGACCTCTTTTTCGATTATTGCCACTGCCTCATCCAGGTCGGAATCAATTTCACATTCCTTATAATTTTTCAGAATTCCGAGAGCTACGGAAATCTGCTTATCCACACTATCTTCTTCACTCTCGTAAGGAATATAACAATACATCCAGTAGTGTGTTACTGTTTGGTCTAAAAACTCGTTTCTAAAAATATTATTCTTCTTCAAAATAAAAACCTTTATGATACAGTAAAAACCATATCAATCCTTTCAATAAATTTACGCTCCGCTCTAACTGAGGAAATAATATTCAAAGCAGAGTGAACGCATTTTTGAACTTTGAATGTTAGCAGTGCGTTACACCGTAGAAAACAGGCATCCGCTTGGTTTCATAAATAACCTGTCAGATGACCTTTCTATATAAGAATATCATAGCTTTCAGAAAATGTCAAGAGATTGGATTTAATGGGGTGTGGCTAAGCGGAGTTAAAGAAAATCAACAAAGCTGAAAGGCAACTCACCATTTTTTTGTTTTTACCGGTATTTGAATTTTGCAAGACCAAATTGATGGCATCAACAAAAACTGCAACAACAGCTCAGTGTTTCCAGACTTCTTTCCTGAGCCTACACTTGAGCAGAGAACGCAAGAACGCACCATACAAGCTATCCTGAACGCAAGAGCGTTGTACCCTAACTGCTCCCTTGCACACACACCGGAACTCCGCAAGGCTTCAGGCGAATGACAGCAGTAACGACCGCACGGATTTTAAAGATGCCGGAACGTGTAACCAAAAAAAGAGGGCTGAAAAACCCCCTCTTTTTTATGTGTTATATTATGTTATACCGTGTTATGTTATAACACATACAAAAAAATGCTTGACTATTTCATTTCAAAGGTGTATAATATTCATATAACACGTTGTGTTATATTGTGTTATGTTATAACACAAACGAAAAAAAGAAAGGAAATAAGAAAAATGGATAACCCCACTATGAAAACACGTTCAATCAGAGCAGAAGAAACAATCCTTGAACAGTTTAAGGAAATTTCAGAGCAATTTCCAAATCAGTCAGTAGCATTAGAAAGTCTCCTTAATGCCTACAAAATGCAGACAGCTAAAGTCAAGGTAGTAACCAGACAAACCGAAATAGAAAACTTTGACAGTCATTTACAGGCTCTATCCTCTGCTTTTGTAAACTCTATTGAACTTACCGAGAACACCGAACAGAGAATAAGAATAGAATTTCAGCAACAACTTGAAAGTAAAGATAAGACTATCATAGAATTACAAGCCAAAGCAGAAACTTCAAAGACCGCATTTACTGACCTGAAAAAGAAATTTGAAGAAATTGAAAGCAAGACCAACGCTGAAATCGCCACAAAAGATGAGACTATCCAACAGCTTACAGAAAGACTTTTTAATGCTGAAACAGCTATGATTAAAGCTGAACAGGCACTCTCAGATAAACAACTTATAATTAATTCTCTCAATGAACAGCTTGCTACAGCGACTATATCAGCTGAAAAGATAGAACAGACAGAAAAACAAGTGAAAGATGCTGAAATCTTACAGAAGAAAGCGGAGAACCAAGCTGATGACCTGAACAGAAAACTTGAAGAAGAAAAGAAAAATCATCAGCAGGATATAGAACTTGCGAAAAGAAATGCTGAAATTGCTAAACAACAAGCTGATTTGGAACTTCAAAAGGCTGTTTTCAATGCTAAGTCTGAATTGCAAGACAAAATTGCAGAACTTCTTGAAAAAGTTTCGGCACAGTCTGAAATCATATCAGAGTTAAAGGCTACAATTTCAGAAATCAAAGCTGTTAATAGTTCTTTAAAGGACAATAAGTGAAACCTACACCGAACCCCAATTTCCCTTGACCAAACATCAGGGGAAGTTTTTACCGCAAGTCAAGCATTTACTTACTATATATTATAACATAACACAGTATAACACTATATAACACATTAATTATAATTTAATTTATTAAAAATTTTTGCAAACCGATTGAACAAATTGACAAGATTTTAGATATCAAAATATAGGTGTATAAAAAAGTACCTAAATTTCTTTTGTAAACAACCATTGAAAATTATAAAAAGTACAATTTTACAGGGACGGTTAAATGATACTATGAAAGGAAGTACATATGAAAATTTATGGATATTGCAGAGTAAGCACCCCTAAACAGAGTATTCAACGGCAGATTGATAATATAACGGCGGTATACAATGATGTTGAGATTATCGCTGAAACATATACAGGAACGACTTCAGACCGTCCGCAATGGGCAAAACTGAAACGAAAGATAATGAAAGCTACTGAACCAGTAACTATTGTGTTTGATTCCGTGTCACGTATGAGCCGTAACGCTGATGAGGGATTCAAGGAGTATCAGAAGTTGTTTAACAAGGGCGTATCACTTGTATTTCTAAAAGAGCCACATATCAATACAGAGACTTACAAGCAGGCTATGAACAGACAGCTTGACATAAATGCAGATACCGGAGATACCGCAACAGATAAAATGATTAACGCTATTATAGGAGCGGTTCAGGAGTATCAGCTTGCACTTGCGGAAAGGCAAATCAAACTTGCTTTTGAACAGTCTGAAAAGGAAGTAGCAGACCTTAGAACAAGAACAAGCGAGGGTATGAAAGCAAGCGGAGCAGGTGAGAAAATCCGTAAAGCTAAGACCGGAAGAACATTTGAAACACAGAAATCAGTCAAGGCAAAAGAAGTCATCAGAAAATACTCAAAGTCTTTCGGTGGTGCGTTGCCTGATGCAGAGTGCAGAATACTTGCCGGAGTTAGCAGAAATACTTTTTACCGTTATAAGAATGAATTGAAAAAGAAAACTATCTGAAATTGAAAGTCGTCTTTACATATTTGTAAAAACGACTTTTTTCTTACCTAAAGAAAAAATTTTTTATAGTTGTTAACCTCGGTTAACAAATACCTCGGAAATCTGAAAAATTTTTTTACTCCAAAGAAAGTTACTGGTCTGACACCGTGGCTTTTCATTAATGCTGGAATAACTTGTTTGTATTATGAAATGCTTCTGTAAAATATAGATGTTCTGTACATAGGTTTACAGGTTTACAGACGAAACCACGAAAACAAACACAATTACACTTCTGATGTACTGTAAACCGTTGTAATCTCCTGTAAACCACTATAATAAGGCTGTATATAGCGGAAAATATAAAACGGTTTACAGGGTTTACAGGGTTTACAGGTATTTTTGAAAACCGTCAATATACTATTTTTTTTTATCGTTTTTTGCAAAAGCAGAAAAATAAACAAAAATCTGTAATTTGTTAATTACTCTGTAAACCTGTAAACCTGTCAATAAAAAATGCCTATTTATAGGAAAAAAACAATGGTTTACAGGAGGTTTACAGGGGGAAAATTGAACTGTAAACCGTAAACCCATGAAGATAACGTATGATTTTACGTGATTTCAACCTCTGTTAAGTCTGTTTTTTCTTTAAGTTCAATGGTAAAAGAGTATTTACCGGTTCGGCTGTCTGCGATAACTCTTGCATCCGCTCCATTATCGAAAATCTTAACTTCATCAGAATACTTGTTTATGAATTTACATACAAGTTTCATGAAGTCTCTGACATCACCGTCTGTGGTGAAGTCCGTCAAAAATGTGGCGTTCCAAAAACACCTGTTAAAGTCAACATTGGTTGCGTTCTTGCTGATATGTACTTCTGTAGTCTGCCTGTCGAGTGCGATTTTCATAATTCCTGCTCCTCTCAAAATTCATAATCATAATAATTGTCCGGCTCTTCGATTTCATCTTCATCAAAATCAAGTTCTTCTTCCAGTTCGTCAATTTCTTCCGTTAATTCTTCTCCCATGTGCCTTATCGGCATATCATACAGCCATGACATACGTTCTTCATACTCTGCTGTTGGTCTGCTAAGTTCTGAAAGAGCATTGATATGTTTTTCTCTTTCATCAAGTTGCCAAGAACGTTCTTCGGCTTCTTCATCTGCAAGTGCTATGCGTTCTTCACAGTAATTATCAGCACTTGCCTTTGTGATTTCTGCTTCGTGTAAAACAGCATTGGCACTCTGAATAACCTGCTCTGCTTCTGCCTTTGCTGTAAGAACGATTTCAGAACTTTCTGCTTTGGATATGATTTCTTGTGCGGTTGCTTCGGCTGATGAAACAACCAGTCGTGCTTCTTCGGTTGCTTCTGAAATAATTTTTTCCTTTCGGTCGAGTAGTTCCCTTGCTGTCATTATCAACTTTTCGTCTTTCAGTTCGTCATCAGTTTTCTTTTCTTCTTTCTCTTTTCCGAATGGTCTCTTTACTATTTTTGTAGGAGACGGAGTGAAATTTTTTATCAAGCTAACAGCTTCATCAATTTCATTTTGCAACTCCTGCTCCTCTTTCTGTAAAGCGTTGACGGTAGCTGAAACCGTCTGCAATTGTGATGTGACCTCAGATAATGCGGATTGCTTTTGCTGTAGTGATTTTTCTGTTTCCTGTAATGCTGATTTTTTTCGTTCAGACTTTTTTCTATCTCTTTCAATTTGACATACTGTTCTGATATGCCGTCACGCATTTGTTGCGGAGTGAAACTTATTCCCCTGCCTTTTTCTTCTCTCTCAATTTCAAGTCCGTGTCGTTCACAGATTTCACGCAAGATTTTTCTTTCGTTAGCAGTAAAGTCTCGAATGGCTTCGTCACAGTTCTTGCTATAACCCATTGCTTCAAGTGCTTTGGAAATACTAAGCTGTCGTTCCATTCCCTTTTTATATCCCTCCGCAAATGGAATAGTATCTAAGTGCAAGTGTGGTGTGGTTTCATCAAGATGAATAATTGCATTGAACAAACACAGGTAAGGGTTTCGCTCTTGAAAGCCCTCTGCGTACTCTTGCAGACACTCAGTTACTATTTGTGCGTTCTTTGGATTGGTTAAAATTCCTGCACTGTCTTTATCGCCTATCTGCACAATATGTTCATAGAAACTATGTTGATTGCTTGCGTTAGTCTGAATCTCGTCTTGTCTTTTCTCAGGAACGTCACCGAACAAGTGCTTATAATAGTTATCAATTTTTCTGTCCTTGCGTTTCTGTTTGGCATTGTATTTCCGTTGTGGCTCACCAAATAATTTTTCATAGGCTTCAGGCACAGTCTGATTGACGATAACTATGTTATTTTGTATACGGCTTCTGTCAACGTTGGTGGAAACAAATTCACGGGTGTTATGTCTTATCTTTGCATTATCTCCTCCGCAGAATGATATTCGCATTGTTGTTCTCTCCTTTCTCTTGAATGTATATTCATTCTATCTTTGTATCTCGGAAACTTATCGGAATGGCTAAATCGACGGAATGAACACCTTATGACTTTTGACATTTCGCAAGCTACACATCAAAAATCAACGGTGTTTAAGGGGGAATCCCCATATGCACTAACCTAAAAAGCTTGTAAAAAATACAATTGTATGGTATAATTAA
>CAMWVV010000043.1 GCA_947177755.1 uncultured Ruminococcus sp.
TTAAAGCCATAATTATTCTTCCTTACTTCCTGTAGACTACTTTTTGGAAGAACCAAAAATCGGAGAGAGTATGGGCAAAAATACAGAATAATTTCCAGATTTAAGCCAAAAACTGAAAAAACTATACAAAAGTGGTAATAATTCCGACTTCAAATATCTTCTATATGTGAAGAAGTACCATAAAGAACATCAAACAGAAACGTGGAACGGTACATCTTTTCAATTCCGTTGCTCTGACTTTCCTTTAGTATCAAGCTGTCTTATGTCACCATAGAGGCACTTATGAAATTTTTCTGGAAAATAACAAAATAACTACGGAGCCTGCATGAAATCCTACCTGATGCGTTAAAGAAAAATATGAAAAACAAGCTGATGGATTTATATGACAGACTTGTCCTTCACAAACGTGCTGTAATTGAATCTGTTAATGATTTTCTGAAAAACATCTGTGATACAGAACATTCGAGACATCGCAGTATAACCAATTTCCTTGTAAATCTGATTTCTGCTCTGGCTGCTTACTCTTTTCTGCCTGAAAAGCCATCTGTCTGTTCTGATTCTTATATGCAGGAGGTTTTTTTATGCATACTTGACTGATTTTTCTGTCGAGCTCACGTTAAAATAAGCCCGAAAGCAGTTCAAAAATCTACTTTCGGGCATTACTTCTATATGCGTATTCGTCTTAATGCATATTTTTTATTCAAGATATGGTTTAAGATATTTTCCCGTGTAGGAATTTTCACACTGTGCGACTTCTTCAGGCGTTCCCTGAGCCACAATAGTACCGCCCTTGTCTCCTCCCTCTTGTCCGAGGTCTATAATATGGTCAGCAACCTTTATCACATTAAGATTATGTTCAATTACAAGAACTGTGTTTCCCTGCTCCGTGAGTTTCTGTAGAACATCTATAAGCATATGCACATCAGCGGTATGAAGCCCTGTGGTTGGCTCATCGAGAATATAAATGGTCTTTCCCGTTGAACGCTTTGAAAGTTCCGTTGAAAGCTTTACACGCTGTGCCTCACCGCCCGACAAAGTTGTTGCGGACTGCCCTATTTTTATATATCCGAGACCTACCTCCTGCAAAGTTTTAAGTTTACGTGAAATTTTCGGTATATGTTCAAAAAACTTCGTTCCCTCGTCAACAGTCATTTCAAGAACGTCATAAATAGACTTGTCCTTGTACTTAACTTCAAGCGTTTCACGGTTATAACGTTTTCCCCTGCACACCTCGCACGGTACATACACATCAGGCAAGAAGTGCATTTCAATTTTTATAATTCCGTCGCCCTCGCAAGCTTCACAACGTCCGCCTTTTACATTAAATGAAAAACGCCCGCTGTTGTAACCACGTGCCTTGGCATCGGCAGTTTTTGCAAAAAGTTCACGTATATCAGTAAATACACCTGTATACGTCGCAGGATTTGAGCGTGGTGTCCTTCCTATCGGCGACTGGTCAATACAGATTACCTTGTCAAGATGTTCAAGTCCTTCCATACTACCGAAACTTCCGCTTCTGGTTTTCGCACGGTTAAGTTTTGATGCAAGGTACTTGTAAATTATCTCATTTACAAGTGACGACTTTCCCGAACCTGATACGCCTGTAACACATATCAACTCACCGAGAGGAATCTTTACATTCAGATTTTTAAGATTGTGTTCGGACGCACCCTTGACTATAAGAAAATGTCCATTGCCGTCACGACGTTTTTCGGGTACTTCTATTTTCTTTTTTCCACTAAGATATTGTCCCGTTATTGATTCTTCACATTCAAGCAGCCCTTTAACATCTCCTGCATAAACAACTTCTCCGCCGTTCACACCTGCTCCCTTTCCTATATCAACTACGTAATCAGCCGCAAGTATTGTGTCGTCATCATGTTCCACGACAATAAGCGTATTGCCCAAATCACGCAGTCTTTTGAGGGTAGCAATAAGCTTGTCATTGTCACGCTGGTGCAGTCCTATGCTTGGCTCGTCAAGAATATACAGCACTCCGACAAGTGAAGAACCTATCTGCGTGGCAAGACGTATACGCTGACTTTCACCGCCTGAAAGAGTTCCCGAAGAACGTGAAAGACTTAAATAATCAAGTCCGACGCTTTTCAGAAATCCGAGACGTTCTCTTATTTCCTTTATAATTCTACCGCCTATAAGCATATTATGCTCTGAAAGTTTAAGGTTGTCAAAAAATTCAAGACAGTCATTTACCGACAAATCCGTAAGACTACTGATATTCATATCACCGACCGTTACCGCAAGATATTCGGGTTTAAGGCGTTTTCCATGACATTCGGGACATTCAACTTCACTCATATAATTTTCAAGTTCAGCCTTTGCAGATTCACTTGCTGTATCACGATAACGTCTTTCAAGATTATTTATAACGCCCTCGAACGCATAATTATAAGTTCCTCCGCCGATTGATTCGGGACGTGCAATTTCAATTTTTTCGCCTTTAGTACCATACAGAAAAATATCAAGCTGATTCTTTTTCAGATTTTTTACAGGAACGTCAAGCGGTATATCATATTTTTCTGAAATTGCCTTGTAGTACATCATTGCAATTGAATTTTCTTCAAGACTGTTCCAGCCGGAAGCCTTTATTGCACCCTCCATAATACTAAGGTCACGATTTGGCACAACTACATCAGGGTCAATATGTCTGAACATTCCAAGCCCCGTACACTTCGGACAAGCCCCCACAGGATTATTGAAAGAAAACATTACGGGTTCAAGTTCTCCGATACTTATATTATGCTCGGGACAGGCATAATTCTGCGAAAAAAGTATTTCCTCACCGTCAATTATATCTGCAACGGCAAGTCCGCCTGTTATGCTGAAAATCGTTTCAAGACTGTCTGCAATACGTGATTCTATACCGTCCTTTATCACAAGACGGTCAACGACTATTTCTATATTGTGCTTCTTGTTTTTTTCAGGCTTTATTTCTTCACTGAGGTCATAAATTATTCCGTCCACACGAACACGCACAAAACCGCTTTTCCGTGCGTTTTCAAATTCTTTCTGAAACTGTCCTTTCCTGTTTCTTGCAATTGGTGCAAGCAGCTGTAATTTAGAGCCTTTCGGAAGTCCCATAATTGTATCGACTATCTGGTCAATACTCTGCTGTGAAATTTCCCGTTGGCATATAGGACAATGCGGAACTCCTGTTCTTGCATAGAGAAGTCTTAAATAATCATATATTTCTGTGACTGTTCCGACTGTGGAACGTGGATTTTTTGAAGTGGTTTTCTGGTCAATTGATATAGCAGGAGAAAGACCCTCAATACTGTCAACATCAGGTTTTTCCATTTGTCCGAGAAACATTCTCGCATATGATGAAAGACTTTCCACATATCTGCGCTGACCGTCCGCATAAATTGTGTCAAATGCAAGTGATGATTTTCCTGAACCTGAAAGACCCGTCATTACAATAAGCTTGTCCCTCGGAAGTTCAAGGTCAATATTTTTAAGATTGTTTGCTCTTGCACCTTTTATAATAATTTTATCCGTCATTATTTATTTTCCTCCATAATAATCATATCTCTTACTTCCATAAGACAAAATCCCAGCAGGTTTTCACCTTTCCACATTGCAGGATTTGTGATACCTGAATCATTTGCGGACATTCCTATTCCCCATATTCTATCGTACGGACTTGCCTCAACAAGTACACGATTATTTGTACCGAGCAGAAACTTTTTAAGTTCGGGATTCTGTGAGAATTTCGCATAATTTCCCTTTATGACGATATCAGTCTTGTTTTCGTTCCACGTTTTTTCGTCAAATCCCGATATTCTGCGACCAAGCGTCTTAAACTGTTGGGGGTGAACAGCTTTCATAATTTCGGCGTTTATCTTCTTGTCACCGAACAGCAAGGCTTTTTGTGACATCATGTACTGCTCAGCGGTATGATACTCCACGCCGTCCAAAGTAAATTTACAGTCATACCACTGACTGAAACAGCTTTTTGTTACAGTGCCGTCATCGGACGAAGTATGTCCCCAGAAAAAAATATATTTCAGATTTTCTTTACTGTTGAACTTTCTTTCAATAATTTCCCTTGAATATTTCATTTTATTTTTCTCCTTTCAGTTCCTTTATCTTGTCACGCAGATATGCGGCGTGTTCAAATTCAAGCATCTTTGCGGAATTTTTCATTTCGACTGTAAGCTTTTCTATAAGTTCTTTCCTGTCCTTTGCGGAAAGTTTCTTCTTTTCGGACTTTTCTTCAACTTTTTTCTTTGAAGTGATTTCAAGAACGTCACGTACTTCCTTTATAATAGTTTCGGGAATAATTCCGTGTTCTTCATTGTAAGCAATTTGCAGACTTCGACGGCGTTCCGTTTCAACAATAGCACGCTCCATTGAACCTGTTACAGTATCGGCGTACATAATTACCTTGCCGTGACTGTTTCGGGCAGCACGTCCGACTGTCTGAATAAGGGACGTTTCACTTCTTAAAAATCCCTCCTTATCAGCGTCAAGAACAGCAACAAGGCTTACCTCGGGAATATCCAGACCCTCACGCAGAAGATTGATTCCCACAAGCACGTCAAAAACACCATTCCGCAGGTCTTTTATAATTTCCATACGTTCAATAGTGTCTATATCGTGGTGCATATAGCGGACTTTAACTCCCATGCGTTCATAATAGTCTGTCAAATCCTCAGCCATTTTTTTGGTAAGAGTAGTTATAAGAACACGTTCATTTTTTTCGGCACGTATATTTATTTCTGAAAAAAGGTCGTCAATCTGTCCTACGGTGGATTTTACAATTATTTCGGGGTCAACAAGTCCGGTCGGTCTTATAACCTGCTCAACTATAATATCAGTCTTTTCACGTTCAATCTTTCCGGGGGTTGCACTGACATATACAGCCTGATTTATATGTGCATTGAACTCATCAAAATTAAGCGGTCTGTTGTCGAACGCACTTGGCAGACGGAATCCATAGTCAACAAGCGTTGTTTTCCGTGCTTTGTCCCCTGCGAACATTGCCCGAACCTGTGGCAGTGTCACATGGCTTTCGTCAACAATAAGCAGAAAATCTTCAGGGAAATGGTCAAGCAGGGTCTGCGGAGTACTTCCCGCAGGTCGTCCCGACAAAATACGGGAATAATTTTCAACCCCACTGCAATACCCGACTTCACGGAGCATTTCCATATCATAATGTGTACGCTGTTCAATTCTCTGTGCCTCTATAAGCTTGTTGTTTTCCGTGAAGTAGTCTATACGTTCAGAAAGTTCACGGTCTATTTCATCAAGTGCGGATTCAATTTTTTCGTCGCCCACAACATAATGTGATGCAGGAAAAATAGCTGCGTGCGATACTACAGCCTTAACTTCTCCCGTAACGGCATTTATCTCTGAAATACGGTCTATTTCGTCTCCGAAATATTCCACACGTATAGCAGTATCACTGGAACGTGCAGGAAAAATTTCAACAACATCACCACGAACTCTGAAACGGTTTCTTTCAAATGCAACGTCATTTCTTTCATATCGGATTTTGACAAGTTCACTGATTAACTGGTCACGTGGCTTTTCTGTACCCTGTCTTATTGATACCACCATAGAACGATATTCTTCAGGACTTCCGAGAGAATATATACATGAAACACTTGCAACTATAATGACGTCACGACGTTCAGCAAGGGCAGTGGTGGCGGAATGACGGAGTTTGTCTATTTCGTCGTTTATGGAAGAATCTTTTTCAATGTAGCTGTCTGTACTCGGTACATATGCCTCGGGCTGATAGTAGTCATAATATGACACAAAATATTCTACTGCATTTTCAGGGAAAAATTCCCTAAATTCAGAGCATAACTGTGCGGCAAGTATTTTATTGTGAGCAAGTACAAGAGTAGGTTTATTCACACGGGCTATAACGTTAGCCATTGTAAAAGTCTTTCCCGAACCTGTTACGCCCAGTAAAATCTGTTCTTTTGTTCCCTCTTCTATTCCCTTTACAAGCTTTTCAATCGCTTTCGGCTGGTCGCCTGCGGGTGCATATTTTGAATGAAGTATAAAACGCTCCATATATACAAACTCCTTTCATATGCGGACTTCTGATACATCTATTTCACCGTTAATCAACTTAGGCAATAAACGGTCACGAGCTTCTTTTAAACTTTCAATCTGTTGATACAAATTTCCGATTTTAGAAAATATTGGAGATACAAATGTATTAAAATGAATTGCTATTTTTTTATCTGGAATCAAACATTTCATAGCATTAATATCCCTTGCATAGACATGAGGTTGTGCAGAACCTTTTTGTAATCTGTTCAAATCGGCTTTGTTTGCTTTTAAATAACAATAAATCTGATATGGATAATTAGTTGAATTTATGTCAATAAATGAACAATCAGAAGCCCAAACGTTAACATGATACATTCTTGTAAAACCAGCATTTGCTCCTGAACCGCTAACTGTAACAACAGGTGCAGTAGTATTAGCAGTATTATGGTAATATGCTGGTTCAAGACCACCTGCAACTACTGGAACATTGCCCACTATAACAGAATCTTTTGTAATTGTCTTACCTCTTTTAAATTCACCAAGTTCCTCTAATTGTCCGATTCGCCACCCCTCCGGCACGCCATCAACAATAGGTGTACTCTCATAATTCGGAAAATGTAAATCCACAAACCATTCTTTATAGAGTCGCTGTGCTATTTCTTCAAGAAGTTGAATTTGTCTCTGATTATTTTCTATAAGGTCATCATATGCGGAGAGAACAGAAGATATTTGATTCTGTATTTTTATATCTGGCATATATAATTCTATTCCATTAAGTATTCCCTGTGTAAGAAGTGGCTGTCCTGTTCCAATATGTCTTTTATTCAGATGTAAAGTTTTAAGTAAATAGTAAATAAATTGTATATCATTATTATTTTTCGGAAGTACAGCAATTGCATTATCAGATACCCAGCACTTATTTTTTTCATAGAAAACACTGCCACAATATGCTCCTACACGTCCGACAATAACACAATTTTCATAATTTGACTGTGAAGTATAGTCTAAAATTCCGTTACCGCCATAAACTGGAATATTTCCCATTTGTTTCAAACGTTTTTTTCCATTGCTGAATGTAACAATATCACCCAAAAGACATTCTTTCCATATTCCCATAAAAATTTCACCGTCCCTTTTTAATTGTATTTCTATTATATCACAATACAGACTGATAATAAAGAGGGTCGAACATATTTTCTTTTTTTAATTATATTCCACAATCATGATGTATCAGGTTTTCCGCTCAAAAATAAAATTGTTTCTTGATTTTTGAAAATCTCTGTGATATAATATTGTTTATGTAATAATTTGTATATTTCAGGTGGTTTTTTATGAATAATTTTTTTAAATTATCTTTACTTATATTTTCAGCTTTTATTTTTTTCGGCTGTGAAGATAAAAATGAAAATGACAAAAATGAATTGAATTTTTCGGGCAGACCGTCTATATTTCTGACTGCAAGGGAAATAGAGCCATACAACCCTGTTACTGAAATAAAACTTTCATTTATAGGCGACTGTACCCTTGCCACTCAGCTTGGTGATAATTCTGTGGGTACTTTCAACTGGTATGCAGAAAACTATGACAAGAAATATTTTTTTGAAAAAGTTTATCCATATACCAGCAATGATGATTTTACAATTGCAAACTGTGAAAATGTCTTCACTGATTATGCACTTCCCGAGGCATATAAGGGTTATTGGCCTGCTTTCTGGTTCAGGTCGCCCAGCCGAAATGCTGAAATATTTTCCGCCGGAAATGTTGAGGTTGTAACAGTCGCAAATAATCATACTTTTGATTATAACGAAGAAGGCATGAACGATACTATAAAAGCCATTGAATCAGTAGACGGGCTTGAATGGGGCGGAACAGACAAAGATGTTATTCTGGAAAAAGATGATGTGAAAATCGGTCTTATATGTGATACAATGTGGGGTGACTGGGAAGTCGATAAAATAATTGAGAGAATCGACAGACTTGAAAAATCAACGGATATACAGGTGGTTTATTTTCATGGCGGTGAAGAAGCTTATCATACTGAAGAATACTGGAAAGTACAGGCTTGTCATGAACTTGCAAATGCAGGTGCAGACCTTATTGTCGGGGCTCACCCTCATGTATTACAGCCAATGGAAACATACAAGGGCGTTCATATAGTTTATTCAATAGGAAATTTTTGTTTCGGCGGTAATACATATCCTGAAAACAGAACTATTGTTTATCAGGAGACTTTTTCATTTAACAGAGATTCAAAAAAAATTGTAGACAGACAAGAGAATATTATTCCTTTTTATGTGTTTACAGGTGATATAAATAATTTCCAGCCCACACCGATTGAAGACGAGTTTATTGCCAGACAGGTGACTGATTTCATGTACAGAAAATCCAACTCTCTTTTTTAACCCGGCAAGATTAAGAAAAATAAATTTTACCTGTTCCCGTTGCAATTCAGGTATTGACAAAGTGCTTTGTTTGATGTAAAATATAATATATGTATTTATACAGGCTTAAAAATTCGTAAAGGCGGTAAGTAAATGGGTTTATTCAAAAATATTTTCGGTGCAAACGCTTATTCAAACAGAGAGTTGAAGCGTATTGAACCAATTAAAAATAAAGTCCTCGCACTTGATGAGGAATATACAAAACTTTCAGACGCAGAACTTAAAGGAAAAACACAGGAATTTAGGGACAGGCTGCAATCAGGCGAAACTCTTGACGACGTACTTCCCGAAGCTCTTGCAACAGTCCGTGAAGCAGCATGGCGTGTACTTGAAAAGAAACCATATCCTGTTCAGATTATCGGTGCAATAGTTCTTCATCAAGGACGAATCGCCGAAATGAAAACAGGTGAAGGTAAAACTCTTGTTGCGTGTGTTGCCTCATATCTTAATGCACTTTCGGGTCTTGGCGTTCACGTAGTTACAGTAAATGACTACCTCGCCAAAACTCAGGCGGAGGAAATGGGAAAAGTTCTTCGCTGGCTTGGTCTTACTGTAGGCTGTATTCTTCACGGTCTGAACAATTCACAAAGACGTGCCGCATATAAATGCGATGTTACTTATGGTACAAATAACGAACTCGGTTTCGATTATCTCCGTGACAACATGGTTACACACAAAGAAGACCGTGTACAGCGTGAGCCTAACTTTGCCATTGTCGATGAGGTTGACTCAATTCTTATTGATGAGGCACGTACTCCGCTTATTATTTCCGGCAAGGGTGAAAAATCAACCGAACTTTATTCTATAGTTGACCGTTTCGCAAAAACACTTACTTCAACCACTGTCGTTGAAATGGACAGCAAGGAAGATATGGACTCCCTCAACGAAACCGCTGACTATATCATTGACGAAAAAGCTAAAACTGCTACCATTACTCAGCGTGGTATCAAAAAGGCTGAACAGGTTTTCAATCTTGATAACCTCATGGACGCTGACAATATAACTCTTCTTCACCATATAAATCAGGCTATCAAGGCTAATGGCGTTATGAAAAATGACATTGACTATGTTGTAAAAGACGGTGAAATTGTTATCGTTGACGAGTTCACAGGTCGTATGATGGAGGGAAGACGTTTCAACGACGGTCTGCATCAGGCTATTGAAGCAAAAGAGGGAGTTAAAGTAAAAAGTGAATCCAAAACTCTCGCTACCATTACTTTCCAGAACTTCTTCCGCCTTTATACCAAGCTTTCAGGTATGACAGGTACAGCCATGACGGAAGAAGACGAGTTCAAGGAAATTTACAAGCTTGATGTTATCTCTATCCCGACAAACAAGCCTGTTATCCGTATTGACCAGAACGACCAGATTTACAGTTCCGAAAAAGGCAAGTATTCCGCTATAATCGAGCAGATTATAAAATGTCACGACAAGGGACAGCCGATACTTGTCGGTACTGTTTCAATTGAAAAATCGGAACTTATTTCCGCAATGCTCAAAAGAAAAGGTGTAAAACACAATGTACTCAATGCAAAACAGCACGCAAAGGAAGCTGAAATCGTTGCACAGGCAGGTAAATACGGTGCTGTTACAATTGCAACAAATATGGCTGGACGTGGTACTGATATTATGCTGGGCGGTAACGCTGAATTTCTTGCAAGAGCCGAACTCAGAAAACGTGAAATGCCTGAAGAGCTTATAACCGCAGCTATAGGTTTCGCCGATACAGATGACGAGGAAATTATAAAGGCAAGAAAACTCTATCAGGAACTTTATGACAAGTACAACAAGGAAGTAAAAGAAAAAGCTGTTGCAGTAAGAGAAGCGGGCGGTCTTTACATTCTCGGTACGGAAAGACACGAATCACGCCGTATCGACAATCAGTTAAGAGGTCGTTCGGGTCGTCAGGGTGACCCCGGTGAAAGCTGTTTCTTCCTCTCCGTTGAAGACGACCTTATGCGTATATTTGCAGGCGACCGACTTGAAAACATGATGAAAACATTGAATGTTGAAGAGACAATGCCGATTGAAAGCAAGATGCTTACAAAGATTATTGAATCTTCACAGAAAAAAGTCGAGGGTCATAATTTCAGCATAAGAAAGAATGTTCTTAATTATGACGACGTTATGAACACACAGCGTGAAATTATCTATAAACAGCGTTCACAGGTTCTCGACGGTGAGGATTTACACGAGAGTATCCTTAAAATGATGGAAGAGCTTATCACATCAACTGTAAATACTTATCTTGCCGACGAAGATGAAAAAGATACATGGAATATTGTCGGTCTTAAGGAGCATTTCCTTGGCTGGCTTATCGGTCAGGAAGATTTGACATTTGAAGACGACGAACTTGTTTCCGTAACCAAAGAGGACATTATAAACGCCCTCAACGAAAAGGCTGGAGAAATTTATCAGGCTAAGGAAACAGAATACGGTACGGAAGTAATGCGTGAGCTTGAGCGTGTTATTCTTCTTAAAGTGGTTGATACAAAGTGGATGGCACATATCGACGACATGGAAGAACTTAAAAAGGGTATCGGTCTGCGTTCATACGGACAGA
Source organism: uncultured Ruminococcus sp. (assembly GCA_947177755.1). Lineage (GTDB taxonomy): Bacteria > Bacillota > Clostridia > Oscillospirales > Ruminococcaceae > Ruminococcus. Next base: position 11,032 of record CAMWVV010000043.1, read on the forward strand.
AAAACCCCGTTATTGAGTACAGATATGAGGGCTTTGAGATGTTCGATGCTATGGTTGAATCTATCCGTGAAGATACTATCCGTATGCTTCTTACGGTCAAACTCCAGAAAAATACTCCCCCTCAGCGTGAACAGGTTGCAAAGCCCTACGCTCCCAATGCAGGAGCAGGTGATGGAAGTTTCTCTGAAAGTGCAAAGAGTGACAAAATCGGTGACAATGACCCGTGTCCATGCGGAAGTGGTAAAAAGTACAAGAAGTGCTGTAAGAACAAAGACAATAAATAATCTATACGGGGCGGAACTTTTCCGCCCTTTGTTTTAAGGACACTAATATGAAAAAATATATTTTTTTGCTCTCTGTTTTGTTTCTGTCGGGCTGTGTGTCGGAAAACAATATGGAAATTCCAACGGCTACAAACACAAATACAGAAACTGTACAGTCAGTAATATCTGAAACGACAACTTCTGAAACAACAACAACAACAAAAGCAAACCATCTTGTATATTCGGTTACGGAAAATAAAGTTGAACTGAAACTTAATAAAAAAGTAGTCCAGACGCTTGAATTTGACTATTCTCCAATCAGAAAATATATCTCTGCTGAAGACTTCGACTTTGATGGCTATATGGATATTTTTATTCCGTTTGAACGCTCCGGCATAGCAGGTACATATTATCACTACAATCCCGAAACGGAACAGTTTGAAGAGTGGGACGAACTTAATAAAATTAGTTACAAACTTACAGTAAACCCAGACAACACCCTGACAAATACTTCATATCTGGAATACGGAGAAATCAGCACAAAATATCAATGGAACGGCGATTCCCTTGAACCAGTTGAATTACTGGACTGCTACTATTCAAAAAACGGTTATATAAATGACCTCTATGAATATCAGCCCGACGGCAGTAAAATTCTTGTGGAACGTACCTATATAAATTCAAAAAACAACGCTAAATATAAAACTCTCGGACGTGACGAAGTAATATATTTTGAAGTGACTGAAAATTCAGTAAATGCTATGCGTGACGGAAAAATTATTCAATCCTTTGAAAACAACACTTTGTATGAACATTCAATTTCCGGAGAACGACACACTCCTCCTGAAAAATATCTTGATACTTCCGACTTTGATTATGACGGATATGAAGATTTGTTTATCCCCGAAGCTGCCGACAAAGGCACATACTACCGTTTTAATCCCGATACAGAACACTTTGGCATATGGGACGAACTCAACAAAACAGGTGATATTTTTTTCATGGAACCTGAAGACGAAAACTATTTAAGAAGTCTAATTTATAAAGACAATACATACTATGAATATGAAACACTTGTCCGTGAATGGCAGGACGGTAAACTTGTACCGCACCACCGTGAAGTGCCTTATAATCTTTACTCCAGGGACTATATAGATATGGACGGCGTTATATTCAGGCGTGATTATAATTGCAGGAAAATATCTGTTGATGATGTGGATTTTGATTTTGACGGATACAATGACTTGTACATTCCTGATTATGACGAAGAAAAAGGCACATACTACCGTTACAATCCCGACAAGGAAAAATTTGAAGCATGGGACGAACTTAATAAAATATCCCTGCCACTGACTGTTGACGGAAACTGTCTGAAATATCATACAAGTGATATAATGGGTAATGCTGAAACTATACTTTATGAATGGAAAGACGATAAACTTATACAATACCAACGTGAAAAAACCTACAAAACCGACGACGGCGAACGTTATACGGACTATTTCGATTCAACAAACGTACTTTTTAAGCGTGAACGTACAGTATTCAATGAATATGGCATTATATGTGGTACAGAGGAAATATTAACAGAAAGGTGATTTTAATGAGCAGTTACAGTGTATTTGCACGTTATTATGATGAACTTACTGCAAACATAGATTACAAAAAACGTGCGGAATACTTTCATGAAATAATAAATAAATTCAGGTCAGCTGATAATAATATCCTGCTTGACCTTGCCTGTGGTACGGGCAGTATCTCCGAAGAAATGGCAAAACTCGGATACGACGTTATCGGTGTGGACAACTCGCAGGAAATGCTCGGCATTGCCATAGAAAAAAAATTTGACAGCGGTCTTGATATACAGTATCTTTGCCAGGATATGCGTAATATAGATATGTTCGGCACAATCGGCATTACTATATGTGCTTTGGACAGCATAAATCATCTTTCATGTATCGACGACGTAAGAAAAGTTTTTGAGAGAGTTTCGCTGTTCTCGGAGTACAACGGACTTTTTATATTTGATGTCAACACTTTATACAAACACAGAAAAATTCTTGCTGACAATACTTTTACTTACGAAACGGACAATTTATACTGTATATGGGAAAACTCACTCAATAAAGACACTGATGAAGTCCGTATGAATCTTGAATTTTTTGAACTGGAAAAAAACGGTCTTTATTCAAGAAGTTCGGACAGTTTTTCAGAAAAGGCTTACAGTGAAGAAATTATAGAAAAACTCCTTGCTGGAACAAATTTTGAAATCATAGGAAAGTACGGCGATGATACTTTTGAATCTCCGTCGGAAACCTCACAGAGAATAATATACACGGCAAGATGTAAACTTATGAAAGAAGGAATTTGAAATGGGTAAATTATACAGGGCAATTTCTGCCGACGGTTCGGCATTTGCAGAAGTTCTTGACGCTAAGGACATAGTTTCAGAAATCGAAAGAATTCATAAAACGTCGGCTGTTGTAACGGCAGGTCTCGGCAGACTTTCAATAGGTGCATCGCTTATGGGATATATGCTGAAAGGTAAGGACGACAGTATAACACTACGTATTGATGCGGACGGTTTGACAGGTCAGCTTGTTGCGGTATCGGACAGCATGGGCAATGTAAAAAGCTGTGTGAATAATCCTGTTGTTGAAATTCCGCTGAATGCTCAGGGAAAACTTGATGTCGGCGGTGCAGTCGGTCATAACGGTACACTTTCAGTTGTAAAGGATTTAGGACTTAAAGAGCCGTATGTGGGAGTTGTTCCGCTTGTTTCGGGAGAAATTGCCGAAGATATTGCAAGTTACTACGCCACAAGTGAACAGATTCCGACAGTATGCAGTTTAGGCGTACTTATAAACCCCGATTTGTCGGTAAAGTCGGCTGGCGGATTTCTTGTACAGCTTCTCCCCTTTGCAGACGAAAAGTGCATTGACATCATTGAAAAAAATATTGCGAAAATCCGTCCTGTATCGGCTATGCTTGTGGAGGGCGTAACTCCTGAAGAAATTGCAGGTATGCTTCTTGACGGTCTTGACCCTGACCCGCTCGATGAGGCAAATCCCGTCTATAAATGCGACTGTAGTCGTGAACGTACGGAGCGTGTGCTTGTAAGTCTCGGTAAACAGGAACTTTCTTCTATTGCCGATGAGGGAAAAGATACGGCTGTAAGCTGTCATTTCTGCGGTAAGGAATATATCTTCACTCCCGAGGAAATAAAAAAACTTATCTGAATAAATGAGGTGAACGAATGTACGAAAACAAAACAGACGATATTCCCGTAAAGACCGTACTTGCCTGCGTTGATACAGGAGAATTTGACGCAGAAGTTTCAATAAAGGAACTCGCAGAACTTGCACAGACCGCAAATGCGGAAGTTGTCGGGGAAATTATTCAGAAAAAACAGACGTATGACCCTGCCACCTGTATGGGTTCGGGACGGCTCGAAGAACTCAAGGAACAGCTTGAAATACTTGACACAGAACTTGTTATTTTTGACCACGAACTTACAGGCGTTCAGGTGCGTAATATAGAAAAAATACTTGATGTGCGTGTAATTGACCGCACAACGCTTATCCTTGATATTTTCGCACAGCGTGCAAGAACCAAAGAAGGTAAGTTGCAGGTCGAACTTGCACAGCAGAAATACCGTCTGCCACGCCTTACGGGAATGGGTACGTCTCTTTCAAGGCTCGGCGGTGGTATAGGTACAAGAGGTCCAGGCGAAACAAAGCTTGAAACCGACAAGCGTCATATCAGAAAAAGAATCTCATATCTTGAGGACGAACTCGAAGAACTCAAAAAACACCGTAATTTTTCACGTTCACGCAGAAAAAAAGACGGCATACTGTGCTGTGCGATTGTCGGATATACAAACGTCGGAAAGTCCACGCTTCTCAATGCTCTCACTGATGCAGGAGTGCTTGCCGAAAACAAACTTTTTGCAACGCTTGATATAACTTCACGTTCCATAGAACTCCCCGACGGCAGAAGTGTAATGCTTATTGATACGGTAGGACTTATCCGCAGACTTCCGCACAATCTCGTTGAAGCTTTCAAGTCAACACTCGAAGAAGCTTCATGTGCAGATATAATTCTTAACGTTCAGGACATTTCTTCACCCGAACGTGAACAGCAGGCAGAAGTTACACGCAGTCTGCTTTCTGAGCTGGGCTGTGACGGTATTCCGCAGATAAACGTAATGAATAAAGCTGATATAGCACCGTTTACAGATACAGTCTTTGAAAACGATACAACCGTTTTAATCAGTGCAAAACAACAGACGGGTTTTGACAGACTTCTTGAATGTATCATTAAAAATCTTCCCGAAACGGCAAAACGTATGAAATTATTGATTCCGTATGACAAAACGTCATTCATAAATAAAATAAGAACCGACGGAAAAATTTTCTCCGAAGAATACACCGAAAACGGTACTCTTGTTGACGCACTTGTTGACGTGAAATTAATCAAAGAAACGGAAGAATATTTATGTTAGGAGCAGTGTATGGCGATATAATAGGTTCTTACTATGAAGTTCACTGTACGAAAGACTATAATTTTCCGCTACGGAGAGAATCAACTTTCACAGACGACAGCGTTATGACTTCCGCAGTATGCAGGGCAATTCTCAACAACGGCGAGAATATCACCCGAAAACAGTTAAAGTCCCGTGCATATGAATATGCCGTCCAGTATAAGCAGTATTATTCATATTTCCGTCACGCAGGATACGGACAGATGTTTGCAAAATGGGCTGAAAACCGTTCAATGAAAATACAGAAAAGCTACGGTAACGGCGGTGCTATGCGTGCAGTACCGATTGGTTATGCGTATAATTCGGAAGAACAGGTTTTATTACAGGCAAAGGCAAGCTGTTATTATACCCATAACTGCAAAGAAGCTATTAAGGGTACGCAGGCTGTTGCAATGTCTGTATTCATGGCACGAAACGGCGAAACTAAAAATTCTATCCATGAATATATCAAAAAAAAATTCAGGTATGACATCGACTACACCATAGCTGACATAAAAGATAATTACAGTTTTGACAGCAGTACGGATTACAGCATTCCACCGTCTATAGTAGCATTTCTTGATTCGCACGACTATGAAAGTGCAGTAAGAAACGCTGTTTCACTCGGCGGTGACGCAGACACTATGGCTTGTATTGCAGGAGGTATTGCAGAGGCTTTCTATAAGGATATTCCCGAAAATATTAAAAATTTCTGCTGGCTTAAACTTGACTATACTATAAAAAGCACGGCACTTGAATTTTGTCAGAAATATAATACAACGTGAGTTCGGCGGTTTTTTCTATATTTTTTCATCGAACTCACGTTTAATAAGTTTGATGGTTTATGTATAAAATTTCGTCTGTTCATATTTCTTGGTTCTTCCAAAAAGTAGTATAAAACATATGTACAAAAGAAAAAAGATATGGTAT
>CAMWVV010000044.1 GCA_947177755.1 uncultured Ruminococcus sp.
CAGTTACCGTCTTTAATATCTATTGCAGGTAAAATAATCATATGAGACCTCCGAAATTCTTCAGTATTTTCAATCCTGTTTCACCGCTCTTTTCGGGGTGGAACTGAGCTCCGTAGACGTACTTTCCGTCGTGGACAAGTGCGGGAACACGTCCGCCGTATTCGCAGTATGCGGAAATATCACTGTCCGCACATTCTGCCTTATAAGAGTGTACGAAATATACATACTCATTTTCACCGAGACCGTCAAGCAGTCTGCAATTATTCAGAACTTCAAGCTTGTTCCAGCCCATATGCGGAATAATCAAATCTTCGCTTTCCATTTTGCGAACTGAGCCTTTTATAAGTCCAAGACCGTCGTATTCCTCAAATTCATATCCCTTTTCAAAAATCAACTGCATTCCGAGACATATGCCAAGAAAAGGCTTTTTTAACGCTTCTTCCTTTATTGTGCCGACAAGTCCCGAATTTTCAAGCATTTTCATTGCAGACGGAAATGCTCCCACTCCGGGAAGAATTACAGCGTCGGCATTCTTTATTGCATTTTTATCAGATGTCAGAATGTTTTCAAGACCGAGATAGTCAAGTGCATTTTTAACACTGAAAATATTTCCTGCTCCGTAGTCAACTATTGCAATCATTTTATAAAACCCCCTTTGTTGAAAGTACAGCACCGTCGGAATTTTTTGCAACGGCAGTTTTAAGAGCGTGTGCAACTGCCTTGTATACTGCTTCTGCTTTGTGGTGGTCGTTAGAACCGTAAAGAAGATTTATGTGAAGAGTTATTCCCGAATTGAACGCAAACGCACGGAAAAATTCTTCTGTCATACAAAGGTCATATTCACCACATGACTGATTTGTGAAATCACAGTTGAACACAAGAAACGGTCTGTTGCTCAAATCAAGGCTTGCCATTGCAAGCGATTCGTCCATAGGAATATATGCAGTACCGTAACGCACGATACCCGACTTATTACCGAGTGCCTGACCCAATGCCTGACCGAGTGCAATTCCCGTGTCCTCAATTGTGTGGTGACAGTCAACGTGCAGGTCGCCTTTTACTTTAACAGTCATGCTTATACCGCTGTGTACCGAAAGTGCCATTAACATATGGTCAAAAAAGCCGATTCCCGTTGATATATCGGCAACACCTTTGTTGTCCAGAACGACGGATATATTTATGTCGGTTTCCTTTGTTGTACGGCTTACACTGCCTTTTCTTATAAAATCATTCATGAAGAATTTCCTCCAGTGCGGTAAATAATGCATTCATTTCCTCGTCTGTACCTACCGTAATACGCATATAATTACTGATACGGGGTTTGTTCCAGTAGCGAACGAATATTTTACGTTTTTTCAGTTCCTCAAAAATATACCCTGCGTCTTTGTTTTTGTGACCTGCAAAAATAAAGTTACTCATTGAATCGGTAAATTCAAATCCCATTTCTGCGAGTTTTTTCTTTGAATATTCACGGGTTTCTATAATCTTGTTTACTGTTTCCGTGAAATATTTTTCGTCACGCACTGCCTCCGCACCGCATATCTGAGTAATACTGTTCATTGTGTATGAGTTCACAGAAAATTTGACATCATTCATATATTTTATAAGTTTCTCGTTTCCCATTGCGAAACCTATTCGCATACCCGCCATAGAGCGTGACTTTGAAAACGTCTGTATAACAAGCAGATTGTCATATTTTTCAATGAGAGGCAGACAGCTTTCACCGCCGAAGTCTATATATGCCTCATCAATCATTACAACCGAATCGGGATTTGATTTTATAATATCTTCAATCATGTCAACGCTTTCAAGAACACCTGTAGGTGCATTTGGATTAGGAAAAATTATACCGCCGTTTTCCTGTTTGTAGTCGTCGGGATTAATGGTAAAGTCCTCACGGAGCGGACAGGTTTTATATGGAATGCGGTAAACGTCCGCCCATACGTCATAGAAAGAGTATGTGACATCGGGGAAAAGTATCGGTTTGTCAGAGTTGAAGAATGTCATGAACGCCATTGAAATAACGTCGTCCGAACCTACCCCGACGAATATATTAGAGGGATTCAAGCCGTATCTTTCGGCAATTGCATTTACAAGTATTTCAGAATCGGGATTGGGATAAAGACGCATCTGTAAAACATCAAAATTATCAAGAATTTCACGGACTGACGGAGCAGGCGGATACGGATTTTCATTTGTGTTGAGCTTTATCATATCCTTGTCTTTCGGCTGTTCACCGGGAGTGTAAGGGACTACTCTGCGGACAGCTTCTTCCCATTTGTTTTTATTCATTTTAACCACTGCCTTTCTTTAGTCAAAAGCCTGCTTCCGTAAGAACAGGCTTTCGGTAAATCATTCAAAACGTACTTTTATAGCATTGGCGTGAGCGGTCAGACCCTCTTTTTCTGCAATAAGCACTATATCGTCCTTAGCCTCACATAGAGCTTCTTTAGTATAGTAGATGTAACTTGAACGCTTTGTGAAACTTGCTACGCCGAGAGGTGAAAAGAATCTTGCCGTACCGCTTGTGGGAAGTACATGGTTAGGACCTGCGAAATAGTCGCCGAGCGGTTCGCTTGCATAGTGTCCGAGAAATACAGAGCCTGCATTGTCGAGACTGCCGAGAAGTTCCATAGGATTATCCATAAGCACTTCAAGGTGTTCGGGTGCAATACGGTTTGCAAGTTCAACCGCTTTTTCACGGCTGTCGGCAATGATTATTGCACCGTAGTCGTCAAGCGACTTTTCTATGATTTCTTTTCTTGACAGATACTCTTTCTGTCTGTTGATTTCCGCAATAGTTTCGTCAGCAAGCTTTTCACTTGTCGTAACCATAATTGCAGACGCTAATTTATCGTGTTCAGCCTGTGACATCAAATCAGCGGCGGCAAACTTCGGGTTTGCTGTTTCGTCGGCAATTACGAGAATTTCACTCGGTCCTGCTATCATGTCAATGTCAACAACGCCGTAAAGAAGTTTTTTTGCTGTTGCAACGAAAATATTTCCAGGTCCTACAATTTTGTCACACTTCGGGATTTCCTCCGTACCGTATGCAAGAGCGGCGATAGCCTGAGCTCCGCCCGAGAGGAATACCCTGTCAACTCCGCATATTGCAGCCGCAACAAGTATGTCCTTATTCGGTGTACCGTCCTTAAGCGGAGGAGTTACCATTATAATCTCCTTTACACCTGCGATTTTTGCGGGTATTGCATTCATCAGCACACTTGACGGATATGCGGCAGTTCCGCCCGGGACGTAAAGTCCGACCCTTTCAAGACCTCTGATTCTCTGTCCGAGAATAACGCCGTTTTCCTTTGGATTGATAAAACCCTGTTGAACCTGTCTGTTGTGGAAATCAGCTATATTTTCCTGAGCATTGAGAAGTGCATTGACAAATTTGGGGTCTGCCTCTGTCATAGCATCATTTATAACGTCTCTCGGAACTTCATAGTACTGCGGAAGATTGCCGTCAAATTTAAGCGTGTAGTTTTTTACGGCAGTATCGCCGTTTTCCTTTACGTCCTCAATTATAGCCGTAACTGTTTCGGTAACTTTCTTATTTGTTTCGCCTGAACGTCTGCCGAGTTCCTTTAAAAACTCAATTTCCGCCGTGCCGTCAGCATAGATTTTTTTCATTTTATAAATTCTCCTCTATAAGTGTAATTAATCTGTCTATTTCGTTTCTTCTGAGTTTGAGGCTTACAGTGTTTGCAATAAGTCTTGCTGAAATCGGTGCAACGTCCTCTATTACTTCAAGACCGTTTTCCTTGAGGGTTGTACCAGTTTCTACGATGTCAACGATTCCGTCGGCGAGTTCAAGGAGCGGAGCGAGTTCCACAGAACCCTCGATTTTTATTATTTCGGTGTCCATTCCCTTTTTTTCAAAGAAACTTCTTGCAACGTTCGGATATTTTGTGGCGATTGTCTTGACACCGTAACCGCTGTAGAAATCGTAGTCCTTTCTGGTTGCAAGGGCGAATTTACAGCGACCGAATCCCAAATCAACGAGTTCAAAAAACTTGCCTTTCATTTCCATTATGGTATCTTTGCCGACAACACCCATATCACATACACCGTGTTCAACATATGTTATAACGTCGTTTGCCTTTGCAAGTACCACTTCAAGATTTGCGTCGGGAACGGGAAGAATGAGCTTTCTTCCCTTTTCGTGAATTGCAGTACAGTCAAAGCCGAGTTTTTCAAAAAGACCTACTGTATCTTTTTCAAGTCTGCCCTTTGTAAGAGCTATTCTTATTGGTCTGTTCATTCTTCTGCCTCCATGTCATCACTGTTTATTACAACAACTTTCGGAATTTTCTTCTCCTTTGCGTAACTTCTTACGGTTTCAAGGTCGTCGAAAAGCGCATTTTCAACAATAAGACCCTGTTCACGAAGTTCCTGTGCAGCTTTGAGTGCCGCAACTTCAAAACCCTCTTCCGCATATACAACAGCGTCAATTTTAGGCATAGACGGAATAACACCGCTTTTCTCTATTACTTTTGCCACTGCGTTTATATTTACCGCAAATCCCACCGCAGGAATATCATAGCCAAATTCAGAAATAAGCTTGTCATAACGTCCGCCCGAAATTACTTCCTCTCCGTGACCCTGTAAATATCCCTTTATGATAATACCTGTGTAGTAGTCTGTCTTGTTCACAAGACCCAAATCAACAGTTATTTCACCGTCATTTCCGCATATTTCGGCAGCATCACAGTAAATTTCACGGAGTTCGTCAAGCAGACGCTTTATATTTTCGTCGGGCATAATCTCCTCTGCCTTTTCAAACACTTCTTCACCGCCGAAAAGAGCAGGCAGACTTTTGAGAGCATTTGTTACACTGCTGTTTCCGAGAGAGTCAATCAGGTCATTGAGAGCAGGAAAATTCTTTGTTTCAATAAGCATACGAATTTTTTCCTTTGTATTATCAGAAACTTCAAGTCTGCCGACAAGTTCCTTGAAAATACCAATGTGACCGATTTCAAGGGAAAATTCCATACCGAATGATTTCAGCGATTCAACGGCAGTCGAAATGACTTCAAGGTCTGACATTTTAAGCTGTGAGCCGATAAGCTCAATACCCGTCTGGACTATCTCGTCACTTCTGCCCTTAAGGGCTGGTTCTGTACGGTAAACGGTCTGATTATAGAAAAGCTTGAGGGGAAGCATAGCATCTCTCAGACGTGTGGCAACTACTCTTGCAATCGGCATTGTGGTATCAGGACGCATTACAAGCAGTCTGCCTTTGCTGTCGGTAAGCTTATATAAATTTTCTTGCGGAAAATAACGTGAATTAAGATTGAATACATCATAAAATTCAAGCCCCGGGGTAATCATTTCACTGTAGCCGTGACTTTTGAAAAGACGGACAAGTGTATTTTCTATATCACGTATTACTATACACTCACCAAAAAGGTAATCTTTAGTACCTTCGGGAGTAATAAGGTCATAATTTTTCATTTAAGTCCTCCAATCACTTTAGCGTGTTAACATGATACTATGATAACACATTACTGAAACAAAGTCAAGTTAAAAAAATGACAGCTGTGCAGATTCGGGTAAATCACCAAAAGCTCCTATGGTTTTCAGCATATCTATTGTTGTTTTTGACGCACCGCTCATCTGCTGAAATTCGTCTACTGAAATAAATCCGCCTTTCTGTGCCGTTTCGTAGATACCCATTGCGGCGTTTGCACCTACTCCGTTCATTGCTGAGAATGGTATTCTGAGTTTTCCGTCCTCAACAAGATAATCGACGGCGTGCGACTTATAAATATCAATCGGTAGAAATTCAAATCCCCTTGAAAGCATTTCATTTGTTATCAGCAGAATATCGTAAAGGTCGTTTTCCTTTTTGGAACGGTTGTTACCGAGTTCCCTGAGTTCCTCAATTCTTGCACGCACAGCCGTTTTTCCATGTACTGCAAGCTCCGCATCAAAGTCCTCGCCTCTTACCGAAAAATACGTTGAATAATATTCAAGAGGCATATGAAGCTTGAACCAGCCGAGCTTTATAGCTGCGATAACGTATGCGGCGGCGTGGGCTTTCGGGAACATATATTTTATTTTCAGACAGCTTTCAATATACCAGTCTGGAACGTTATGGCTTTTCAGCATTTCAATAAGTTCGGGGGTAAAGTTTTTGGAAGCTTTACCCTTTCTTGTCCACTCCATAATCTGAAAAGCGTCTTTCGGCGGTACACCTTTATACAGCAGATAAGTCATGATACTGTCACGAGTTCCGATAACGTCGGAAATGGTACATATATTCTGGTCAATAAGGTCTTTTGCATTGCCCAGCCATACGTCAGTACCGTGGGAGAGTCCCGAAATCTGTAAGAAGTCGCTGAATTTGGTCGGCTTTGCATCAAGGAGCATCTGTATTGTAAAATTAGTACCCATTTCGGGAATACCAAGACTTCCCGTCTTACAGTATATCTCTTCCGCCGTTACACCAAGCACACTGCAATCAGTACACATTTTTATAACATCAGGGTCTGAAGTCGGAATGTCCTTTATTTTTTTGCCTGTCAAATCCTCTAAATGCTTGTAAAGGGTCGGAACAACGTGACCGAGTTCGTCAAGCTTGAGTATAGTATCGTGGAGGGAATTGAAGTCAAAGTGTGTTGTTATAACTTCCGAGTCTGCCGAATCGGCAGGGTGCTGAACAGGGGTAAAGTCGTAAACTTCATAGTCCGACGGTACAACAACCATTCCGCCGGGGTGCTGTCCTGTTGTCCTCTTTATACCAGTACAGCCTATAGCAAGCCTGTTCATTTCGGCACTGTTGAGAGTTATTCCGTTGTCTTCACAGTATTTCTTTACATAGCCGTAAGCTGTTTTGTCGGCAACGGCTGAAATAGTTCCTGCCTTGAAAACGTTTGATTTTCCGAAAAGCTGTTCTGTATAGCGATGGGCGTGCGACTGATATTCACCCGAAAAATTAAGGTCTATATCGGGAGCTTTGTCGCCGTCAAATCCCAGAAATGTTTCAAACGGAATGTCGTGACCCTCACGGAGCATATCGGTATCACATTCGGGGCATTTTTTCGGTGGAAGGTCAAAACCCGAACCGTACTGACCATCAGTAAGAAATTCACTGTGCCTGCATTTCGGACATACATAATGCGGTGGCAGTGGATTTACTTCGGATATTCCTGCCATTGACGCAACAAACGATGAACCTACAGAACCTCGTGAACCGACAAGGTAGCCGTTTTCAACGGAGTTCCAGACAAGTTTCTGTGCAATTATGTAGAGAACGGAAAAGCCGTGTTTTATGATTGAGGAAAGTTCCCTGTCAAGACGTTTTTCAACTATTTCAGGGAGCGGATTGCCATATATTTCATGTGCTTTGTCATGAGTGATTTTTTTCAGTTCTTCTTCCGCACCTTCGATAGTGGGGGTAAAAGTTCCTTTCGGGATAGGTCTTACAACTTCAACCATATCGGCAATCATATTTGTGTTTGTAATAACGACTTCTTTCGCTTTTTCTTCACCGAGGAACTGAAATTCCGCTAGCATTTCTTCTGTTGTTCTGAAATAAAGCGGGGCTTGGTTTTCGGTGTCCTTGAAACCCATGCTTGCAAGGATAATTTTACGGTAAATTGCATCTTTAGGGTCTATAAAGTGAACGTCGCAGGTAGCACACACGGGAATATTCAGTTTTTCGCCGAGTGCGACAATACGCCTGTTGTAGTTCCTTAATTCCTCGTCGTTCTCGGCGATTCCCTCACGCACCATAAACTCATTGTTGCATATCGGCTGAATTTCAAGATAGTCATAGAACTTTGCAAGTTTTTCTATATCTTCTTCAGACTTATTATTCAGCATTGCCTGAAAAAGTTCGCCGGCTTCACAGGCACTGCCGAATATAAGCCCCTCACGGTGAGCCAGCAGAACAGATTTCGGAATAAGCGGTTTTTTATAGAAATAGTCAAGGTTGCTGTATGAAACAAGCCTGTAAAGATTTTTCAGACCTGCCTGATTTCTTACAAGTATAATCTGGTGATAGGACTTCAGTTTCTTTACGTCAATTTCCCCTGCCTTTAAATTAAGGTCGTTGAGGGTTTCTATATTTTTTTCGCTGACAAGCCGTCCGATGAGTTCAATATATATCTTTGCAAGCATAAGTGCATCGTCGGAGGCTCTGTGGTGGTCGAACTTGCCGAGTTTGAGCTTTTTTGCGACGTAATTAAGTTTATGACGACCCATTTCGGGAAGCATTACCTGACAAAGAATAAGAGTATCAATCCAGTTGTATTCAAATTTAATATTATTACGGTTGCAGGCTTCATTTATAAAAGTCGTGTCGAAATTCGCATTGTGTGCTGCAAGGACAGAATTTTCACCGCAGAACTCCATGAATTTAAGGATAGCCTCTTTTTCTTTCGGAGCGTCTTTCACATCTTCGTCGCTTATTCCTGTAAGTTCCGTAATGTTTTCGGGGATATGCTTTTCCGGATTTACTTTTGTGTTGAAACTGTCAATTATCTGTAGATTCTTAAGTTTTACCGCACCTATTTCCGTGAGTCTGTCTCCTGAGAAACTAAGCCCCGTAGTTTCAACGTCAAAAACAATTATTTCGTCGTTTATACTTCGGCTGTCGGGATTTTTCAGAATAAGCGGACGGTCAAGGTCGTTCACCACATAAGCCTCACAGCCATATATTACCTTGAAATTTTTCGGCATATTATACATACAGTCGGGGAAAGCCTGCACTGCACCGTGGTCTGTGATTGCCATAGCCTGATGCCCCCACATAGCCGCCCTGTTTATCAGCGTCACGGGGTCTGTTACTGCGTCCATTGCGGACATATTCGTATGACAATGAAGCTCTACACGCTTTTCGGGGTAGTTGTCCGTTTTGAGTATTCTTTTTACTTTTATTATCGAATCAGGTGAAATTACTATATCATGTTCAAACTTGTCAAAATCAATTTTTCCCGAAACAAGAAGTGTAGTTCCCTTTTTAAGAGATGAAAGATTCATGTTTTCTATATCTTCACTCTTTGCAAAAATCTTTATTTTAACCGAACCGCTGTAATCGGTAATATCAAAGGTTGCTATGGTTTTCTGTGTTTTGGTTTCTTTTGTTTCAGACGCAAAAATATCACCTACAACAACAAGCTTTTCGCCTAAACGCTGTACCGCTTCCGAAATCGGCACAGGCTTTTCACGTATCGCCTTTCCTGTTACTATCTCCGCAGATTCCTTGTCAAATTCAGTATCAAGAGAGCTTATATCAACCGGCTGGCTCGGCACTGTCGGCGGACATTCTTCAGGCTCTTTCTTTTCCTGAAAAAGCTGTGAAGTGTAATCGGGCTGTTCGGCAGATATTTTTTCAATCATTCTGTCGTATTCTTCAGACGAAACTTTTTCTTCGCCGTTCAGTTCCGTATTTATTTCAACACCGAACTGATTATATACAAGACGTGAAAAAGAACGGCAGAAGTGATATTGTTCAAGAATATCCCTGCCGCCGTGTGCAAGATTTATTGAAACTGTTTTTTCACTGAAATGAACGTCCGCACCGTCAAGAAAACCATTTATGACAGAAATGTCCCTTTTAAGCAGTTCTATGAGTTCTTCATAGCAGTTCCTTCCGAAAATCTCAGACGGATAACGGCAGACAAGGCGGATTCTGTCCACCCTGACTGCTTTTTCAACCGCTTTTTCAAAAGTAAAAATATCATCGCTCGGAACAAGGCTTTTAAAGAGTGCAAAGAAAGTCATGTTATCAAGTTTTTCGGAATATGTAATCTTGAAGATTTCGCCCTGCCTTATACTTTCGGGAATTTCACCGCAGTATTCCTTAAGAAATTCAGCTAAATTTATATTCATATCAAAGCTTGTCAATCTCTGCCATAAGCTCGCTGACAATATCCTCCTCTTTTATTTTCCTCTGTGAGCCGTCTTTTCTGAAGATAACCGCACAGCCGTTTCCTCCTGCTATTCCTATATCGGCTTCACGTGCCTCTCCCGGTCCGTTCACTATACAGCCCATTACGGCAACAGTTATATTCTTTTCCATATCCTTTACAGCTTCCTCAACCTGTTTCGCCACTTTTACAAGGTCTATTCTTGTACGTCCGCAGGTGGGACAGGCAACCAGTCTTACACACTCTCTTTTTCCGATACAGCTCAGAATATCTTTAGCTGCATGAATTTCTTTAACAGGGTCGTCCGTAAGCGATACACGGATAGTTTCGCCGATTCCGTCGCAGAGAAGTGAACCTATTCCCACAGCAGACTTTATAATTCCCATACGTTCCGTGCCAGCCTCCGTCACACCGAGATGTAACGGATAACGACACTTTTCGGAGGCAAGACGGTATGATGCAATCATCTTGTTTACGTCGGACGATTTTATTGAAATTACAATGTCATCAAAATCAAAACGTTCAAGAAGTTCTGCATGATTCAGCGCACTCTCAACAAGTGCTTCGGGAGTGGGCGAACCGTATTTATCAAGCAGTTCCTTTTCAAGAGAGCCGGAATTTACGCCTATTCTTATGGGGATATTCTTCGCACGGCATACGTCAGCAACCTGCTTTACCCTGTCGTCACCGCCTATATTCCCTGGGTTTATGCGGATTTTGTCCACTCCTGCATATGCGGATTCAAGTGCAAGCCTGTAGTCAAAATGAATGTCTGCGACAAGCGGAATTTTTACAGCTGCCTTTATCGCAGGAATAAGTTTAACCGCCTCCATATCGGGAACAGCCGCACGGATAATCTCACAGCCTGCCTTTTCAAGTTCAACAGCCTGTTTTACACTTCCCTCTATATCGTCGGAACGTGCGTTCAGCATTGACTGTATATATATGTGTTTTCCGTCAAGAACGCAGTCCCCGACCTTTACGGGTTTTATATTTCTCATTATTGTCCTCCTCCTGTAATAAGACGTACAATGTCATTGTATGTTGCAAAAATCATTATACCGAAAAGCAGTAACATTCCTGCGAGGTGTACATATCCCTCATGTTCAGGCTTTACGGGCTTGCGTCTGATAAGTTCGATAAAGCAGAAGATAAGACGACCGCCGTCAAGTCCGGGAATCGGCAGAAGATTGAATATACCGATATTTATGGTAATCAGGGCGGTCATATATATAAGATTGAAAACAGTTTCCTTTGCGTTTTCGCTTTCCTGCGTTGTTTCGTTTATAGCCGTAACAACTCCCACAGGACCTGAAACGTCCTCTTTTTTTGCCTGACCCGAAACAAGCTGTTTCAGCGACATTCCCACGATATGCCCCATTGACATGAACATTTCTCCCGAACCTTTTAAAATTGTAAGCGGATTCTTGTCTTTCTGGACAAGTCCGAAATCTACTGTACCTCCGTTTACATTTTCAAATTTAACGCCGTCTATTTCTGTTTTCTGACCGTTACGTTTCACAACAACGTCGTGTACATTGTCGGGAGAAGAGGCAAGAATATAATTCAAATCAAGCATACTGAAAATGCGTGTGCCGTCGATTTCATAGAAAATATCGTCGTGCCTTAAACCTGAATCGTAACTTGCCGAATGACGTTCAAGAGTACCGTCTTCAAGCTCCACCGCACTGAATCCCGATATCTGAGTAGTAGGGACAGAATCAAGCATTGTCATCATGACGGCTATTGCCGTGAATCCTAAAATAAAATTCATTCCCGCACCTGCAACAAGTATCACCATACGCTTCCAGAGTTTTGCACTGCGGAAACTGTGAGGGTCACCTGAATCTTCGTCTTCGCCTTCCATTGCACAGTAACCGCCGACGGGCAGAAGTCTCAGCGAATACATGGTTTCACCTTTTTTTTTCTGTATGATTTTAGGTCCCATGCCTATTGAAAATTCCAGTACCCTTACTTTGCTGAGTTTTGCACATATAAAATGCCCGAACTCATGCACCATGACTATAAGTCCGAAAATAATTATTGCCATAATTATTCCCATTTTAATATCAGTCTCCTTTCAGAATGTTTATTTTTCTATGATATTGCGGACGTATTCCCTTGCGGAAATATCAGCCTTTACAATGTCTTCATAGCTTTTTATCGGAGCAGGAGCGAACTTTTCCGTAACTGCCGAAACTATTTCACCGATTTCAATAAAAGGAATTTCGTCATTCAGGAAAGCCTTTACAGCCTCTTCGTTTGCGGAGTTCACAAGGCACGGATATGCACCGCCGAGTTTTATCGCCCTTATCGCAGTCGAAAGACACCTGAAAGTTTCGTAATCGGGTTTTTCAAAAGTAAGACTTCCGTAATCGGTAAGTGAAAGTCGTTTTGTCGGACATTCAAGCCTGTCGGGATATAATAAAGCGTACTGAATCGGTATTTTCATATCGGGTACACCAAGCTGTGCAATTACTGAATAGTCATTGTATTCAACGGCGGAATGTACAACACTCTGACGGTGGACGACTATTTCAATCTGTTCAGGTTCGAGGTCGAAAAGCCACTTTGCCTCTATAAACTCAAGCCCCTTATTCATGAGTGTTGCGGAATCTATGGTAATTTTATTTCCCATACTCCAGTTAGGGTGTTTAAGAGCGTCAGCTTTTGTGACTTTTTTTAAATCTTCATAAGTCTTTCTGAAAAAAGGACCGCCCGAAGCTGTAAGAATAATCTTACTTAGCTGTTCCCTTTTGTTGCCTTGCAGACACTGGAAAATAGCTGAATGTTCACTGTCCACAGGATATATATTAACGTTCTTTTTCTTTGCGGACGACATTACAAGCTCACCGCCTGCAACAAGTGTTTCCTTGTTGGCAAGAGCAACGTCTTTTCCTGCATTTATGGCGGTAAGGGTTGGAAGAAGTCCTACCATTCCGACAACCGAGTTTAATACAATGTCATTCTGCTCAAGTGAAGCAATTTCACACAGACCGTCTATACCGCAAAGAATCTTAACATCTGTATCTGAAAGACGGTTTTTAAGTTCCGCATATTTTTCCTCATTATAGATACATACATATTCGGGACAGAATTTTCTTGTCTGCTTTTCGAGCAGGTCGGTGTTGTTGTTGGCGGAAAGTCCGCAGACCCTGAAACCGTGCTTTTCGCAGACCTCCAGCGACTGCGTACCGATAGAGCCAGTTGACCCTAAAACGGAAACTGTCTTATTCATTGTATCATCTCCTTTATTATATGAAAAATTTTTTGCAATTATAAGATTGATAAAGAAATAAACGTCAAGGCACATATAACCGCTACAAAGCCGTAAATTATGCAATCCCTCAAAGGTTTATGTAATAAAATTCCTTTCATATCCTTAGCAAATGCCTGTTTAGGATTATATGAGTCATAATAAATTGTGATTTCATCATTTAACTTGGGGATTTTCATATTTGATGTCTGACGGAGAATCATAGTCTGTATTTTTTCGCCGTTCACGTAAAAAAATATTTCTGTACAGGCATATTCAAACGGCAGATTAGAAACATTCTGAAATCCGGCAAGAATTTTAGACGCTTGTCGAAGTCCGCCCTCTGCATAAGTGTTAGTCAATACAACGGGATTTATAACTGTTGCTTTACACTCAACGCACCTGTTGACAAGTTCTTTTATTTCTTTGTGTTCACGCCTGTATCGTCTAATAGCCGATATTGTGAAAAGCGTAAAGCTTACCGCATTGAACAGCAACAAAAACGGAAATAATGGGAAGCCATTCATTTATATCTCCTCATGACAAAAAGAGACTATCCGCTTAAAAATAACGTTTAGTCTCCTTTCCTGATTTTTATATTATATTAGCAATTACAATAAATGCGTAGAATGTGGGCAGTACGAATAATACACTGTCGAATCTGTCCATAAGACCGCCGTGACCTGGCATAATTTTGCCATAGTCCTTGAAACCTATCTGTCTTTTTACCATAGATGCGGACAGGTCGCCGACTGTTCCGATAACCGCACACACTGCACCCATAATAAATATAAAAAGTGCGGTTTTTAAATTGAATCTGCCTGAAGGCACACAGAAAGCTACAACATATACAATACCCGTTGTAAGAATACCGCCTATAAAGCCCTCTATAGTCTTTTTCGGACTGATTTCGGGACATAGTTTGTGCTTGCCTAATGCAACGCCCGTGAAATACGCTCCCGTGTCGGCAATCCATGCACCGCAAAGTGCCATTATGAGCAGGAAAAGACCGTCGTTGCTGTCAAAGTTGTGAATACGTATCATAGTTGACATTGCCTGCGGTACAAGTATCATGACGGCAAGTGTAAAGAATAATTGTTCATATCTGATTTCCTTGTGCTTTTTAAGCCACGTCACAAATATCACAAACGCACATAATAAAGTCACTGCGAATGATACAAGAGAAAATCTCCTTATATCATTTCCGCTTTGTTTTTTGACATCAATCAGAATATCAAAATTATCATATATAAACGGCATGACTATTCCGCATACTTCCGACGCAATCAGAACAGGCACGCACCTGTGCATATTTACAGCTCTTAAAAGTTCGTACAGCATAACTGCAATCATCAACGCCACAGCTATTGGCAGTACAATTGTATTATGAAAATACAGCACCACCGCCATTATCACAACGCCGACCGCTCCCGAAATAATTCTTGTAAGCATTATACTCCTCCGAAACGACGGTTTCTGTTATTAAATTCTATCAATGCCTTGTCAAGTTCTTTCGGACTGAAATCAGGCCATAAAACGTCTGTGAAGTAATATTCAGCGTACGCACACTGCCATATTAAATAGTTGGATAATCTGAGTTCACCGCTCGGACGGATAAGTAAATCAACGTCGGGAAAACCTGCCGTATAGAGATTATCCGCCACAGACTGCTCCGTTATATCTTCGGGATTCATTTCACCGTCTTTTACTTTCTGTGCAAGCAGACGTGAAGCGTGTGCGATTTCGTCACGACCTCCGTAGTTCACCGCCATCATCAGATTCATTTCTGTATAATGTGCGGTATCCTGTTCAAGCCTAATCATTTTTTCCTGCAAATCTTCATCAAACGCCGACTTGTCGCCAAGAAAAATCATTCTTGTATTTTCACTTAAAAAGTTTCTTACATCAACTATATAGTCACGGAAAAGCTCCATTATAGTGTTTATCTCATCGTCGGGTCTCTGCCAGTTTTCAGTTGAAAAGGCATAGAATGATATATTTTTCAGTCCGATGTCCTTACAGTAGCGGACAATCTTCTTGAAATTCTTTGCTCCCTCACGGTGACCGAACGAGCGTGGCAGACCTCTTTTCTTAGCCCAGCGACCATTGCCGTCCATTATGAATCCTACGTGCTGAGGAAGAACAGACGGCAAAGTCTGCTCTTCCTTTTCCTTTTTACCAAATAACGCCATAATTCACCCAGTCAGACTGTCATGATTTCTTTTTCCTTGGCGGAAACTGCTTTGTCAACGTCTGCACAGAATTTGTCCGTCAAATCCTGCACTTTCTTTTCGCAGTCTTTAAGGTCGTCCTCGGTGATTTCAGAATTTTTCTTCATTGCCTTGAATTTGTCCATTGTGTCACGTCTTATTGAGCGTATGGTGACTTTGCATTCCTCACCGTACTTCTTTATATCCTTACAGAGTTCCTTACGTCTTTCTTCCGTAAGCTGAGGGAAGACAAGACGGATAACACTGCCGTCGTTTGTCGGATTTATACCGATGTCCGAAGCCTGTATAGACTTTTCAATAAGTCTGAGCGACGACTTGTCCCATGGCTGAATAACGAGTATCCTTGCTTCTGAAACTGAAACTGCCGCCATCTGATTTACAGGTGTGGGTGAACCGTAGTAATCGACAAGAACCTTGTCGAGAACGGCAGGATTTGCACGTCCTGCACGGATTGAGGCAAACTCGTTGCCGAGAGCGTTAAGGCTCTTGTTCATTTTTTCCTTTGCAATGTTAATCTGTTCTTTCATTTTTATTATTCCTTTCGGTTTAAATTAGTCTTCTGAAACTATCGTGCCTATTTCTTTTCCCATAACTGCATCGTATATGTTGTCGGGACGTGAGAGGTCAAAGACAAGCATTTTCATTTTATTGTCACGGCACATAGTTGCGGCGGTGCTGTCCATAACGCCAAGTTCCTCGCTTAGAACCTGACTGAAAGTAAGTCTGTCATACTTCTTTGCGTCGGCATATTTGTGGGGGTCTTTATCGTAAACGCCGTCAACGAGAGTTGCCTTTAGGAAAATATCGGCATCAATTTCGACCGCACGCAGAGAAGCCGCCGTATCGGTTGAGAAGAACGGATTTCCCGTACCGCACCCGAATATTACCACTCTTCCCTTATTGAGATGGTTTACCGCCTTATTCCTTATATAAGGCTCTGCAACCTGCTGCATGGCAATAGCTGTCTGAACTCTCACGACACAGCCGAGAGCCTCGAGAGAATCGGCAAGAGCAAGAGCATTCATGGCAGTTGCAAGCATACCGATGTGGTCGGCACGTGTTCTGTCCATAGCGCCGCTCGAACGCCCACGCCAGAAGTTGCCTCCTCCGACAACAATGCCAACCTGCACCCCCTCATCAACACATTTCTTGATACTTCTGCATATCTCCGTTATTATGTCAAAGTTCAGACCGCTTTTCTTTTCGCCTGCCAGAGCTTCTCCGCTTACCTTTAATAATATTCTTTTATACTTCGGTTTCATTTTCAGCACCTCACACCTTTTTCTGCATACATTATTATCC